>JAODBQ010000151.1 GCA_025464045.1 Ilumatobacteraceae bacterium | reverse complement strand
CGGATCGTTGCCGGGGTCGGCGGTCGCCAGGCGCATCGACAGCACCGGTGTCGCCGCGGCGAGGAGGACCACGAGGCCACCGACGGCGAAGCGCTTGGGGTTGCGCTGCACGAGCCGGCTCCAGCGGTGCCATGCGGTTTCACGGCCCGTGGGCTGATGGCGGCGGTGCAACGAGAGCCGATCGATGCGGTCGCCGGCGAAGCCGAGCAGCGCGGGCAGCAAGGTGATCGCGGCGATGACGGCGACGAGGACGGCGCTGGACGTGCCGATGGCGAGGCCGTGGAAGAACGACATGCCCATCAGCAGCATGCCGAGCAGCGAGATGACGACGGTGCACCCGGCGAACGTGACCGCACGTCCGGCGGTACCGAACGCCTCGGCGATCGCCTGCTCCCCGTTCAGCCCGCGATGGCGGGCGGCCCGGTAGCGGGTGACGATGAACAGCGCGTAGTCGATGCCGACGCCGATGCCGATCATCGACGCGACCTGAGTGGTGAAGCTCGGGGTCTGCACGACGTGCGACCAGAGGGTGACGCCGCCGAGCCCGGTGACGATGCCGGCGATCGCCGTCACGATCGGCAGGCCCATCGCGACGATCGAACCGAACGCGAGCAGCAGGATGAAGACGGCGGCGAGCAGACCGAAGGCCTCGCTCGCGGGCACCGTGCCGTCGGTGAACGCGTCGCCGAGGAGCTCGGTCTCGACGCCCTGACCTTGCATCGCCGCGGCCCGCTCGCGCAGGGCGCCGGTCGGGTCGTCCGCGCTCCCGGCGAGGTCCTGGTCGAGCGTCACCGGGACGTAGGCGGTGCGGCCGTCCGCGGAGATGTGGTCCGGCCGCTCGAACGGCGTCGTCATGCCGGTCACACCGTGGAGCGAGCCGGCCGACGCGACGAAGCGGTCGATCGCGGCGCGGTGGGCAGCGACGCCATCGGCCGCGTAGAACACGATGGTCGCCTCGGATCCATCGTCGGCCGGGAACTCGCGGTGGACGATCTGCTGGGCGGTGTCGCTGTCGGTGCCGTCGAGGCGGCCGCCGTCGGCGTCGTGGCTGCCCGCAGCGCCGGCAAGCACCGACACTCCGATCACCACCACGAGCCATGCGCAGAGGACGGTCCACCGTCGCCGGTGGCAGAAGGATGCAAGTCGTTCGATCATGCGTCCCAGCGTGAGGCAACGCCCGGGCGCACCCCATCCGGCGAGCAGGCGGACCGAAGGTGGGGTTGTCCCCCGTGTCGCCGGTGGCGGCCGGGCGGCGATCGGAGGCGGGCCCCGGCGTCAGCCGGGGGTGTGCGAGACCGCCTCGACGTTGTTGCCGTCGGGGTCGCGGACGAACGCGCCGTAGTAGTCGGCGTGGTACTCCGGCCAGACCTTGGGCGCGTGGAGGCTCTCCGCGCCCGTGGCGAGCGCGGCTGCGTAGAACGCGTCGACGGCGCGGCGATCCGGCGCGACGAAGGCGATGTGCGGCGGCCGGTCCGACGGCGAGGGCTGCGCGGCGTGCTCGAGCGGGGCGATCCAGAACCGCGGCCGCTCCGGAGGGCCGAAGCCGATGACGTCGCCGAACTCCATCACGCGACCGCAGCCGAGCGGCGCGAGGACGGCGTCGTAGAACGTGGCGGCCGCGGCAACGTCGGCGCACTGGATCGAGAGGTGATCGAGCATCGTCGGATTCTGCCAGGGCTACCTCGGCGCGGTGTGCGCCCGGAGCCGGTCGATGCGCCGGTCCCAGGTCGCCCCGGCGTCGAGCAGCCAGCCGACGGCACGCGCCAGGGGCTCGGGCGTCGCGCGGAACTGCACCTCGCGCCCGACCCGCTGCGAGGTCACCAGCCCAGCGGCCTCCAATGCCTGGAGGTGCTTGACCACGGCCTGGCGGGTGAGCGGACGACCGATCGCCAGTCGCGTGGCGGACTGCGGACCGTGCTGCACGAGCGCCACCACCAGGGCCCGACGGGTGGGGTCGGCGAGCGCGCCGAAGAGCGCGTCGAGCGGGCCGTCCGACGCCGCCGCGAGGATCGCGGCGGGTGCGTTCACACCAGAGCCATCGCGACCGTGCACGCCCACAACGACCCGACCCTGACCTCCCATGCGAGCCGCGCCTCCGGCGTCGGGGTCGCGCCGGTGAGGAGCTGCTCGGAGATCAGCAGCCGCGCACCGTCGGTGTCGCCGTTGCTGTCGGTGCCGTCGACGATCTCGAGCACGACATGCGAGACGTTCGCCGGATCGTCGTGCTCCCACCACGTGAACCCGACCGAACGCTCGCCTCGGATGTGGTCGACGCGCACCTCGCGCACGATGCCGCTGTCGACCACGACGCCGGCGCCATCGACCAGCTGCGCATCGTCGACCAGCCAGTCGCGCCAACCCTCCTGCGTCGAGATCAGCCGCCACAACGTGTCGCGATCGACATCGAGCGCGACCACGCGATCGATCCGGTTGGCAGCAGCAGGCTCGGAATCGCTCATGTGCACACCCTACCGCAACCCGTGAGTTGCACGTCACCGGCGCGCCGTGTAGCTTCATGTGCAACTCATCAGTTGCACCTCAGAGGAGGCCGCGATGCTCGTTCCCACCGTCATCGAATCGACCAGCCGCGGCGAGCGGGCGTTCGACATCTACTCACGCCTGCTCGCCAACCGGATCGTGTTCCTCGGGTCGGCGATCGACGACAACGTCGCCAACCTGATCGTCGCCCAGCTCCTCCACCTCGAGAGCGAGAAGCACGACCAGGACATCTCGCTGTACATCAACAGTCCCGGCGGCGACATGATCGGCCTGTTCGCGATCCTCGACACGATGCGGTTCATCGCCGCCGACGTCGCCACGATCTGCGTCGGACAGGCCGCGTCCGCCGCCGCGGTCCTGCTCGCGGCCGGCGCTCCGGGCAAGCGCTACGCGCTGCCGAACGCCCGGGTGCTCATCCACCAGCCCCACGGCGGCGCCCAGGGTCAGTCGTCGGACATGGAGCTGGCCGTGGCGGAGATGGTCGAGATGCGCAGGCGGATGGTCGACGTGCTCGTCGAGTCGACCGGTCAGCCGCGGGAGCGGATCACCGCCGACATCGACCGCGACTACATCGTCCGCGGCGACCAGGCGATCGGGTACGGCCTCGTCGACCACATCATCGACCGGCGCACGCTCGCCCCGGGGGTC
>JAODBQ010000091.1 GCA_025464045.1 Ilumatobacteraceae bacterium | reverse complement strand
GAGGCGAGCAACGCGGCCAAGACCCTGATGTGGATGGGCGCGATCCTCGGCACGTGCTTCCTCGGCGTGTCCGTGCTGGCCGCCAAGCTCAAGCCGATCCGCGGTGCGCACGATCCCACGGGCATCGCCCTCATGGCGCAGCAGATCTACAACGGCAAGGGCCTGCTGTTCTGGATCATGCAGATCTCCACGTTCGCGATCCTGATCCTCGCCGCGAACACCGCGTACGCCGACTTCCCGCGCCTGTCGTCGATCATCGCCAAGGACCGCTTCCTGCCCCGGCAGTTCGCCAACCGCGGCGACCGACTCGTCTTCTCCAACGGCGTGGTCTTCCTCGCCGTCATCGCCAGCGTGCTGATCGTCGTCTTCCACGGTGACATCTCGAAGCTGATACCCCTCTACGCGTTCGGGGTGTTCACCGGGTTCACGCTCAGCCAGGCGGGCATGGTCAGGCACCACCTGCGTTTGCGCGAACCGCGGTGGAAGCTCGGGATGGCGATCAACGCAATCGGCTCGGTCACGACCCTCGTCATCGCGCTGATCGTGGTGATCTCGAAGTTCACCGAGGGCGCGTGGATCCCGGCTGCGTTGATCCCCCTCGCCGTCCTCGCCTTCTACTCGATCGGCAAGCACTACCGCCGTGTCACCGAGTCGGTGAAGGCGCCCGAGGGGTACCGAGCGAAGCGGCACACGCACTACGTGGTGGTGCTCGTCGGCACGCTCAACCGCGGCACGCTCGACGCGATCCAGTACGCGCGCAGCCTCAGCCCCGACCGGATCATCGGTCTCTCGGTCGTGCAGGACGCGGAGGAGGAGCACGCGCTCCGCGAGCAGTGGGACGAGTTCCACGTCGGCATCGAGCTGCACACGATCTCCTCGCCGTACCGCGAGCTCACCCGGCCGATCCTCGACTACATCGACGAGCTCGACGCCGAGCGCGACGACGACATCATCACCGTCGTCATCCCCGAGTTCGTCACCAAGTTCAGCAGCCAGTGGCTGCACAACCAGTCGGCCCTCGCGCTCAAGGCCCGGCTGCTGTACCGCCCGCACACGGTCGTCGTCAGCATCCCCATCCACGTCGACTGACCACCCGCCCCCGAGCTCGACGGGTTCGCGCTCGACTCGCCCGGCCGTTGGGCCGGAGGACCTGAACGCTGGTCAGGCGGGTCGGACAGCGGTCACGCGGGCTGGACGTCCTCGATGAGGAAGCTGGCCGAGGAGTTGATGCGCACCGAGAAGACGTACGACGCGCCGTCGGGGTCGTCGGCGGTGCACGTGTACGTGGTGCCGACGTCGGTGCTCGCCGGCGTCTCGCACGAGGCGCTGGAGAACTGCGTGCCCACCTGATCGGCGACGTCCTGGCTCTCGATGTAGTCCTCGGTGTCGGCGCGGAACCTCGCCGGCGAGATGCTGAGGTCGGGGATCGTGAAGTCCGGGATGCTGAAGTCCGGGATGCTGAAGTCCGGGACCGTGTCCTCTGGGATCGTGTCCTCCGGGATCGTGTCGTCCGGACCGGTCGTGTTCGGCGGGGCCGTGGTCGAGGTGGACTTGCGGTCCGTGCCGATGCCGGGCAGGTTGACGCTGATGTCACCGTTGGAGACGTCGGTGGCGAGCGTCTTCACCTTGTCGATGATGTCGGTGATCTCGCTCTTGTCGAGCGAGGACAGCACGGCGTTGATGAAGTCGGTGGTCGTGCCGATCGGGCTGACGTACCACTTGCCGCCGACCTGGTCGACCGCGATGCCGGTCCCGTTGAAGTCGGCGAACGCGTCGGTGACCGAGGTGACGAACGCCTTGACGTCGGGGTTGTCGCCGACGCCGAGCTGGGTGAGGCTCTTGTCGACGTCGCCACCGTCCGCGCAGCTGTCGAACTGGGTGTCGCCGCTGTCGACGGTGAGGCAGCCGTCCTTCAGCGCCACGGTCGCCTGCTGATCCGAGCTCGACTCGGTGAACGTGAACGCCTGGATGGTGACCGAGCGATGGCTGCCGGAACCCGTCACGCCGTACTTGGTGCCGGTCAACGCCGCCTTCACGCCGAGCCCGTCGGCCGTGCTGTTGGCCTGATCGAGGAAGATCGGTGCGTAGCGCTGGAAGGCCTCGAACTCGTTCGGGTTCAGGCCACCGATGATCGTCTCCACGTCGAGGGCGATAATCGCCTTGGCCATCTGGTCGACCGCCTCCTCCGGCTGGTCCGTGCCGGCGAGCGCGATCGGGCTGGAGGGCACCGGCTTCGTGTCGTCGCTGTCCTGACGCGCCTGCTCGGCGATGCTGTAGAAGAGGCTCGCGTACCAGCGCCCGTCCTTCTCGACCGTGGTGATCTTCCAGTCGACGTCGTCGCCACTTGCCTCGGATGCCTGATCGGGCTGCGAGCCGCCGAACGCCTGCTGCACGAGGAGGTCGCCGAGCGGCAGCGTGGCGCCGTCGATCGACGAACGGTTCGTCGCCGTGATCCGGATGGTGTCGATGTCCTTGGCGACGGGCGTCTCCGGGGCGACCTTGACGTCGGCGAGGTCGATGTCGAGACCACTGACCTTCGCCGGGTCCGCCGAGGAGTCGAGCACGTCGAGCCGCTTGAGGTTGGCGACCATGTCCAGCAACGGCTGACGGAACGTGTCGCGCTCACCGGGCAGCAGCAGATCGACGACGCCGAGGATGTCCTCGTCGTTCAGCGCGGCGGTGAACTGCTGGCCGAGCTCTGTCGAGCTGGCCGCCCCGCCCTTCTTGTCGTTGCCCGAGATCCGCGTGATCGCGAAGACGCCGGCAGCGATGACGGCCACCGCGGCGACGGCGGCGGCGATGATCTTGCCCGTCGGCCGCTTGCCTCTGCTCGCGCGCTGCTCGACCATGACGGCGGTCGGCTCGACGCTCGGCGCGCCGAAGGCCGGGCCGCTCGGCTGCGGCACCGACGGCGGCTGGAACGCCGGCGGCTGGAACTGGGGTCGAGTGTTGTCGTCGCTCACGCGGCTGATCCCTTCTACAGGCCGATCAACGGGGGGTCCCGCCATGGACATGACGACGCTACTCCTCGTTCGGTTCCCGCTCGTTCCCATCGGGGCATACCCTCGGACGCATGCACGTCCTCATGTCCGGAGCCAGTGGGCTCATCGGCTCGGCGCTGAACGACCGCCTGCGCAGCAGCGGTCACACGGTGACCGCCCTGGTGCGCCGGCCGGCAGGCGCCGGTGAGATCCGTTGGGACCCCGCGGCGGGATCGATCCCCGACGGCGCGCTCGACGGCGTGGACGGCATCGTCAACCTCGCCGGGGCCGGCATCAACGACCATCGTTGGACCGACGACTACAAGCAGACGCTCGTCGAGAGCCGCCTCAACTCGACCCGGCTGCTGGTCGAAGCGGTCGCCACGGCGCGCAGCAAGCCGGCCGTGCTGGTCTCGGGTTCGGCGATCGGGTACTACGGCGACCGCGGCGACGAGGAGCTCGACGAGCAGGCACCGCCCGGCGAGACGTTCCTCGCCCGGCTGTGCGTCGGCTGGGAGGCCGCGGCAGCCGAGGCGCGTCGCCACGGCGTGCGCGTGGTGACGGTGCGCACGGGGATCGTGCTCACCCCGAAGGGCGGGGCGTTGAAGAAGGAGCTGCCACTGTTCAAGCTCGGCCTCGGCGGCTCGTTCGGATCAGGTCGGCAGTGGCAGAGCTGGATCTCGTTGGACGACGAGGTCGGCGCGATCGAGCACCTGCTCGCCGCCGACGTCGACGGTCCGGCCAACCTCACCGCGCCGAACCCGGTGACGAACGCCGAGTTCACCAAGACCTTGGCGAACGCGGTCCATCGCCCGGCAGTGCTGCGGATCCCGTCCGTCGGTCCGAAGCTGCTCCTCGGCAGCGAACTGGCCGAGGCACTGCTGTTCACCGGCCAGCGCGTGGTCCCGAACGCGCTGCAGGCCAGCGGCTACGCCTTCGCCCATCCGCTCCTCGCGGATGCGCTCGGCGCGCTGCTGGCCTGACCGCGACGTCCGGTCGTCGGAGGCCGATCAGGCCTTCAGCGCCTCGATCTCGAGCGTCAGCTTGACCTTCTCGCCGATCAGCACGCCGCCCGCCTCGAGCACGGCGTTGTAGTCCAGGCCCCAGTCCTTGCGGTTGACCTCGGTCTCGGCCGTGAAGCCGGCCTTCGTGTTGCCCCACGGGTCGGTGACGACGCCCTCGAACTCGAGGTCGAACGTGACCGGCTTGGTGACGCCCTTGATCGTTAGGTCGCCGTTGAGCTTGTAGTCGCCACCGTCGGGCACGATGCTCGTGCTCGCGAAGGTGATCTTCGGGTGGGTCTCCGCTTCGAAGAAGTCGCCGGTGCGGAGGTGGTTGTCGCGGCCCTCGTCGTTGGTGTTGACCGACGCGGTGTCGACGCTGGCTGTGACCTTGGAGTCGAGCGGGTTCTCGGCGATGGTGATCGTGCCCTCGAAGGTGCCGAAGCGCCCGCGGGTCTTGGCCACGACGAGGTGCCGGACGACGAAACCGATGGTCGAGTGGCTTGCATCCACCGTCCAGGTCCCAGGGGTGAGGGTGCTGATGTCTGCCATGTGCGAGCTCCTTGACGACGGTTTCTTTGCGTACACAACAGTTGTACCACGACGTACTTGCAAGCACAACTCTTGTGTGACGCACGCTAACCTCGTGTCCATGGCTGGACCGTGGCTGACAGGACCGGAGACGCGGGCGTGGAGGAACTTCATCAACACCCTCGGGCCGCTGATGGACGCACTCGGCCGTGACCTCGAACCGCACGGCCTGACCTTCGGCGACTACGAGGTGCTCGTGCACCTGTCCGAGGCGACGGAGCGCCAGATGCGGATGTGTGACCTGGCCGACGCGCTGCGCCTGTCGCCGAGCGGGCTCACCCGCCGCCTCGACGGCCTGGTCCGCCACGAGCTCGTCGAGCGGCGTTCGTGCCCGACCGACCGGCGGGTGATGCACGCCCATCTCACCGACACGGGGTTCGATCTGATGATGCGGGCGGCACCGCACCACGTCGCCAGCGTTCGCCGCCACCTGCTCGAACCGCTCGACGCTGACCAGGTCGGACAGCTCGGCGACATCTTCGAGGCGGTCCGCGAGCAGCTCCTGGCCCAAGCTGTCTGACATGGTCACTGCTGTTCCTGTCCCTGTCCCCCTCCCCCTCCCCCTCCCCCTCGGCTTTCGTGCGCACGTCGCCAACATCGGCATCAAGGACGACACCGAGGACTTCGTCGTGGTCGCTGCCGAGGAGCCGTGTGCCGTCGCCGCGGTGTTCACCCGCAGCTCGTTCGCCGGTCCGAGCGTGGTCCTCAGCCGGCGCAACCTGCGCAGCGGACTCGCTCGTGCGGTCGTCGTGATCTCGAAGAACTCCAACGTCGCCACCGGTCCCGTCGGCCTTGCCAACGCGGAGGAGCTGGTCACCGGCGTCGCCGCCCGCCTCGGCTGCGCGCCGCAGCAGGTGCTGGTCGCGTCCACCGGCGTCATCGGTCGTCAGTACCCGATGGACCGCGTGCGCGCCGGGATCGATGCCGTCGTCACGCCGCTGCCGATCGTCGACGCCAACGCCGTCGCCACGGCGATCATGACCACCGACACCGTGATGAAGGTCGCCGAGGCCTCGATCGATGGTTCGACCGCACGCATCGTCGGCGTCGCCAAGGGGGTCGGGATGATCGAGCCGGACATGGCCACGTTGATCACCCTGATCTTCACCGACGCGGAGATCGCCGGCGACCGCCTCCAGAACACGTTCCGGTCGGTGATGGACCGCACCTTCAACTGCGTCTCGGTCGACACCGACACGTCGACGAGCGACACCGCGATCCTGATGGCCAACGGTGCGGCCGGCGAGGTCGATCCGCACGCGTTCGAGCACGCGCTGTACGCCGTCGCCGAGTCGCTGGCCAAGCAGGTCGCCCGCGACGGCGAAGGCTCGACGACCCTGCTCGAGGTGCACGTCGACGGAGCGGCCACCTACGACCAGGCCAAGCGGGTGGCCAAGGCGATCGTCAACTCGCCGCTGGTGAAGACCGCCGTGCACGGCGCAGACCCGAACTGGGGCCGGGTGGCGATGGCGATCGGCAAGGCGACGACCGCCGACGAGGTGGACGAATCGCTGGTGGTGATCCGCTTCGGCGACCAGGAGGTCTACCCGGCTCCGGTCGACGAGGGCGGGCTCGCAGCGCTCGCCGCGTACATGCGCGGCGACGACGTGCGGCTCCACGTCTCGCTCGGCGCCGGCGAGGCGCAGGCCACCGTGTGGGGATGCGACCTCTCCGACGCCTACGTCCGCATCAACGCCGACTACACGACCTAGACCCGACCTCGACCCCACCTCGACCCATCCACCGCGCCTGCCCGAGCAGGTTGGGTGCGGTCGGCGCGGGCGTTCCGCGCCCGTCTCTCCCCCTGCGGTCGACCGCTCGCCGGCGGGCCGGGGCGGGTCGCCGTCACGCGGTGACTTGGACGCCCCTCCAGAAGGCGATGCGGTCCTTGATCTCCTCGGCCGCGTCCTTCGGGGTCGGGTAGTACCAGGCTGCGTCGGCGTTGGTCTGGCCGTCGACGACGATGCTGCGATAGCTCGCCGTGCCCTTCCACGGGCAGACGGTGGTGGTCTTCGAGTCGACGTAGAACTCGGGTTTGACGGCATCCGCCGGGAAGTAGTGGTTGCCCTCGACGACGACGGTGTCATCGCTCTCGGCGATGACGGTCCCGTTCCAAGTTGCCTTCATGGTCCCACGTTACGGACCATGCCGCCGGGCACGCCTCGCCGCGTCACTTCGGGGGCATGCGGATGCCGCCGTCGACGCGGATCGTCTCGGCGTTCATGTAGCTGTTGGTGATGCACTCGACCACCATCGAGGCGAGCTCCTCCTGGAACCCGAGGCGCTGCGGGAAGAGCACGCCCTTCTGCAGGTTGGCCTTGAAGGCCTCGCTGTTCTCGCCCTCGCCGTAGATCGGGGTGTCGATCAGCCCGGGGGCGACCGTGTTGACGCGCACACCGATGGCCGCGAGGTCACGGGCGACGGGCAGGGTCAGGCCGACGATGCCGCCCTTCGACGCCGAGTACGACGCCTGGCCGATCTGCCCGTCGAACGCCGCGACCGAGGCGATGTTGACGATCGCCCCGCGCTCGCCGTACTCGAGCGGCTCGGTCACGCTCATCGCCGTCGCGGCGAGGCGGATGCAGTCGAAGCTGCCGATCAGGTTGATCGCGATCACCCGCTTGAACCGGTCCAGGTTCGCCGCGGACTCGTAGCTGCCGTCCTTGCCGACGGTGCGCTGCGCCCAGCCGATGCCGGCGGAGTTGACGAGCACGCGCACCGGGCCGATGCTCTTGGCCATCTCGACGGCGTTGATGATGTCGTCGGTGTTGGTCACGTCGACCTTGCAGAACGCGCCGCCGATCTCGTCGGCGAGCTCGTTGCCCTTGTCCTCCTGCAGGTCGGCGATGACGACCTTGGCGCCCCGTGCCGCGAGCAGACGGGCCGACGCCGCACCGATCCCCGATGCCCCACCCGTGACGATTGCGCTTGCACCTGTGATGTCCATGACCGCCGACGTTAGGCAGCCGCGAACGGTCCGTCACAACTGCACGCTGGTGCGCGCCTCACTCGTCGAACAGGCTCGATTGGGCGACCGTGCGCGGCGCGGGGCTCGTTGCGTCGAACGGGCCGAGGCTGGCCGACACCGCCAACGCGTCGACGAGGTCGTTCATCACGTTGCCGGAATGACCCTTGACCCACTCGAACTCGAGCTCGTCGCGGCGGCTGAGGTAGAGCTGGATCAGCGGCTCCCACAGGTCGACGTTGGCCACGGGCTTCTTCTGCGAGTTGCGCCAGCCGTTCTTCAGCCACGTCGCGTACCAGCGTTGGCGGATGCAGTTGACGACGTACGTCGAGTCGCTGACGACGACCAACGTGCCCGGCAGGGCGCGCAGGGCCTCCAGCGCCGCCTTGATCTCCATCCGCTGGTTCGTGGTGTGTGCCTCGCCGCCGGACGCCGCCGGCGTGCCATCGGGAGCGACCGCCCACGCCCAGCCGCCCGGACCTGGGTTGCCACGGCACGCGCCGTCTGTGTACACGCGGATCACGTCAGAGCCTCGCGCACGACCGATGGCCCGAGGAAGTCTCCGGCGATCGACAACGCCACCTCGGAGGTCCAGTGCACGCCGTCGGGTCGGGCCGCGGTGTCCGTGGCCAGCCCGGCACTGTCGACCCAGCCGGCGAAGTCGATGACCCGCACGGCAGGGTTGGCGCCGGCGAGCTCGGCCATCTCGTCGTAGAGGACCTGGTGCTTCGCCGGGTCGCGCTGACCACCCTCGAGGTGCAGCCAGTACGGGTCGGCGATCGGCTCGCGCAGCCAGACGACGCGGCTGACGCCGGCGTCGAGCACCTCGTTCGTGACGCCGGCCATCGCCGTGTCGACCTCCGCGCGCACCGCCGGATCGGTGACGGGGAGCACGGGGTCGGTGTGCGCCCGGAGCTTGCGATCGAGGACGTCCCACGACGTCGTCAGCATCACGACCACATCCGGTCGCAACCGCTTCACCGCGGCCGGCAGCTCGCGCGTCAGCCAGCGGGCGCACTCCTTGTCGACGTCGCGATCCCCCGACTGGCCGTAGGGGATGTAGCCGCCGGCGACGAAGCCACAGCCCTCGCGCACCGACAGCGAGACCTGGGCGAGCGTCGGGTTCGCCGCTGCCCAGGCGATGAGGCCGTTGCCGGTCGCCTCCGCCGTCGAGTCGCCGACGACGAGGATCCGCACCGCTCGAGGCGGGACGAGCGCGATCGACGTGGTCGGGCCGATCGTCGTGGCGGGCGAGCTCGTCGCCACGACGGTTCCCGGTGCCGACGTCGACGACGCCGCCGTGGCGGTCGTCGCGGTCGTGACGGTCGTGACGGTCGTGGATG
>JAODBQ010000096.1 GCA_025464045.1 Ilumatobacteraceae bacterium | reverse complement strand
TGTCCTCGACGCCGGGGGATGGGCGTCGCCCAACGGGAGGATTGCGTCTCCCAAAGGGTTTTGGCGTTGCGCGCGGTGCAGACAAGGCGCGCACTCTGCGGATCATCGGCAGCGGCAACAAGCCGGCGCTGATCCCCCTCGTGCCACGCAGTGCGCGAACAATCGACCTCGCGGCCGCCTCGATCGTCGTACCGCACTCGCCCCGCCCCGGAACGCGGATCCCGGGCGGATGCCATGCGTCACGGTTTGGCGTGAGCGGGCGCGTGCGAGGGTCCGGCCAGAGTGGCGGCTCGGCACGGGCGCATGGCCACCAGTCGGCGCTTCGGCTGGTGGTGTCCGAGCGCGTATGGTCAAGGGTGCTGGGCGGATCGCTGGGGACCGACCGGACCAAGGGAGCGTGACGAACATGGCCACCGAGCGGGGCGTGTCGCTGGTCGGCGCCGGGGGCGCCGCCCTCGACGCCGAGGTCATCATCATCGGCGCCGGAGTCTCCGGCATCTATCAGCTGCACCTGCTGCGTGAGGCGGGCTTCGACGTCCGCCTGGTCGAGGGCGGCACCAACGTCGGGGGAACCTGGTACTGGAATCGCTACCCGGGCGCCCGCTTCGACTCCGAGAGCTACTCCTACGGTTACTTCTTCTCGTCCGAGCTGCTCGCCGAGTGGAACTGGTCGGAGCACTTCGCTGGTCAGGCCGAGACCGAGGCGTACCTGAACTTCGTCGTCGACAAGCTGGGCCTGCGCGACCTGATGCAGTTCCGTACCCGCATCGTCGCGGCCACCTTCGACGAGCCCAGCGCCACCTGGGTACTCACCACCGAAGACGGAACGCAGCTTCGTTCCCGCTTCGTGGTGTCGGCCACCGGCGTGCTGTCCGTGCCGTACTGGCCGTCGATCCCCGGGCGCGAGCGGTACAAGGGCGAGGCGTACCACACGGGCCAGTGGCCCAAGGAGCCGGTCGACTTCGCCGGCAAGAGGGTGGCGGTGATCGGCACCGGCGCCAGCGGCGTGCAGCTCATCCCCGAGGTCGCCAAGGAGGTCGCTGAGCTGGTGGTGTACCAGCGCACACCGAACTGGAACTCACCGCTCAACAACGGGAAGATCACCGACGAGGAGCAGGCGGAGATCAAGGCCACCTACGACCAGATCTACCACTCCTGCATGAACTCGTTCGCTGGGTTCGTCCACCGCGCCTCTCGCAAGCACGCGTTCGATGATTCGAAGGAGGAGCGTTGGGTCCTCTACGAGAAGCTCTACCACCAGAAGGGCTTCTCCAAGCTGATCAGCAACTACCGGGACACGATGACCAACCCCGAGGCCAACGCCGAGTTCTCGGAGTTCATCGCCGAGAAGATCCGCGCCCGGGTGAACGACCCGGTGCTCGCCGAGAAGTTGATCCCGACCGACCACGGTTTCGGCATGCGCCGCCCGCCGATGGAGACCTCGTACTACGAGGCCTACAACCAGCCCAACGTGCAACTCGTCGATCTCAACGAGACCCCGATCGTCACCATCACCGAGGCTGGCATCGAGACCAGCGACGGGGAGCGGGCCTTCGACATCATCGTGTGGGCCACCGGGTTCGATGGCTTCACCGGCGCGCTGAGCCGGATGAACGTGGTTGGTGAGGGTGGCCAGGTGCTGCGCGACCAATGGTCCCACGGTGTCGTCACCTACCTGGGGGCCATGTTGCCCGGGTTCCCCAACTTCTTCATGGCCGGAGGGCCGCACCTGATCGCCGGGAACTTCCCCCGGGCGACGGAGATCATGGTCGATTACATCAGCGGTCTCCTGCAGTACGCCCGCACCAACGGCCACACCTTCATCGCGCCCGACAGTGACGCCTGCGCGCAGTGGACCGACGAGGTGCGCGAGGCCGCCACGATCGCGCTGATGTCGGAGAAGTCGTGGTTCCGGGGCACCAACATCCCCGGCAAGACACATGAGTACCTGGCCTACGCCGGCAGCCTCACCAAGTTCCGCGAGCGCATGGACGCCATGGACGAACAGGGCTACCCCGGCATCACGTTCGGCAGCCCAGCCCGAGTCTGAACCCTTCGCAACGACTGGACCATTCCGCGAGCAGGACCGGAAACGGCCGCTCACCGCCTCGCTGTCGCACGCAGCGCCGACGCCGTCGACCGTCACCGTGCGGAGGTCTGAGCGATGGTGGCCGCGCGGTGGAACCGCGATGTCGCAGAGACCGAATGTCGGGACCGTGCGACGGGTACGAGCTCCGACAGCGGCGAATCGGCGGGCAGCCGTGTGCCGTGGGTACGTTGGGTTGATGAGCGACGGCGAGGCGATCCGCGTCTTCCGGGTGACCGTACGTGGCCAGTTCGCCGAACTCACCGAGCAGTCTCGGGCGTTCCTGGTGCGCTCGCAGGCCGATCACGAGATCTTCCTGTCGGCGTACACACCCGAGGGCACCTTCACCTACGACGCCGGGATCGCCTTTTTCAACCTGCGCTACGAGCTGCGCGCGTCCGGGCCTGACGCCCCGGAGCTCGTCGAGCTCGAAGCCCTCGACGAGGCCGAGCGTTTCCTGGCCACGATGGGGTTCAGCTCGAAGCACTTGCGGGCGGACGTGGTCGACATGTCGACGGTGACGAACAACCTTCGCCGGCGCCGCTGACCATCCGGGAACGACGCGGCAGAACGCACGACACCCGCGTCAGGGATCGCCGCAGCTTCGACGACGCGCGCTGGGCGCCTTCGCGGCTGCGTCAGTGGGCGTCGCCCAAAGGCGGCAGCGGGAACTCGCCGGCATCCTCGAGGGTGGACCCTTCGCCAATACCCACAATTTAGCCCGGGGGAGGGGGCTTGCCGCAAACGACCCAATCGTGCTGTTAGTGACTCGTTCGCTGAGCCGTCATAGCCAGAACTTCGGGAGTTGTGAGAATGGGTGCGTTGTCTTCAGCTGTGACCGAGCATGCAGTGGTGATCGCAGGAGGAGGGCCGACCGGGCTGATGTTGGCGGGCGAGCTGGCGTTGGCGGGGGTCGATGTCGTCATCGTCGAACGACGCACCAGTCAGGACCTCGATGGATCGCGAGCCGGCGGGCTTCACGCTCGGACCATCGAGGTACTTGATCAGCGTGGCATCGCGGAACGATTCCTCTCGGCGGGGCAGGTGCACCCGGCTCTGTCGTTCTCGCAGGTCGCCTTGGACATCAGCGACTTCCCCACCCGCCACAACTACGTCCTCGCGCTGTGGCAGCGCCTCTTCGAGCCGATCCTCGCTGGCTGGGTGGATGAGCTCGGGGTTCCGATCCTTCGTGGTCGCGAGGTGGTCGGCTTTGCTCAGGGCGACACCTGCGTTGATGTCGAGCTGTCCGACGACACGTCGCTCCGCGCGGAGTATCTCGTCGGCTGCGACGGAGGACGCAGCCTGGTGCGCAAGGCGGCGGGCATCGACTTCGTCGGGTTGGATCCTTCGACCAGCTGGATGATCGCCGAGGTCGAGATGGAGGAGCAGCCGGTCTTCGGCTTCCGTCACGACAGCGTCGGCACTCATGCCATCGGTCGCAGGCAAGAGGGGGAGCGAATTGGGATCGTGCTCACGGAACGACAGGTCGAGCACACCGGCGAGCCGAGCATGGACGAGCTCCGCGAGGCACTCGTCGGTGTGTACGGGACCGACTACAGGGTGCACAGCCCGGCCTGGATCTCCCGGTTCACGGACATGTCGCGGCAGGCAGCGGCCTACCGTCAGGGCCGTGTGCTGCTGGCCGGTGATGCCGCACACGTGCATCCCCCGCAGGGTGGCCAGGGCCTCAACACGGGCGTGCAGGACGCCGTCAACCTGGGATGGAAGCTGGCCCAGGTGGTCAACAAGACATCACCGGAGAGCCTGCTGAACACCTACCACACCGAACGGCATCCAGTCGGTGCTCGGGTGTTGCACAACACCATGGCGCAAGTCGCACTCGCCCGCGCCGACGAGCGCCACCAGGCGCTGCGCGAGATCATGACCACACTGCTGGGCATGGACGAGCCGCGCCGGCGCATCGCAGCGATGCTCTCGGCGCTGGACATCCACTACGACCTCGGAGAGGGACACCCGCTGCGCGGCCGGCGCATGCCCGATCTCGACGTGCATACCGCCGACGGTCCGACGCGCGTCTTCACCCTGCTGCACGAGGCTCGGCCCGTGCTCCTCAACCTCGGCGAACCCGACGGTTTCGACGTTTCTCCTTGGGCGACGCGAGTCCGGTTGGTCGTCGCCGAGCATGCTGGCGTGTGGGAGCTCCCGGTCCTTGGCGAGGTCGCTGCTCCCTCGGCCGTGTTGATCCGACCCGACGGACATGTCGCCTGGGCAGGAGACCTCACGGACCCAGAGCTGCCTCGAGCACTTGCGACCTGGTTCGGACCGGCCACTCCGGCTCACTAGGACAAGACATCCGAGCGCCACCCGTCACTTGACTGGCGGCAGGCGAGACGTGGTAGCGACGACATCCGCTTCGGTGGCCATGTTGCCGTAGGTGGGTGCTCCGGCAGTTTCGAACATGACCCGGCCGGCCTCCTCGTCCAGCAATGGCGCCTGCCATCCGCCGTGCGTGAATTCCCCGTCGCAGTCCTCGTCGGGGCCGCCGGGCGCTCGTTTCGTGGTCGGCGCTGCTGTTGCTCGCGCTGTTGGCGTTGTCAGCGCCGTCACGGTGCTGATCGGCAAGCTCGTTCGCACCTGAGGGCTGAGCGTGCGGTGGCGCCGCCGATGACGC
>JAODBQ010000029.1 GCA_025464045.1 Ilumatobacteraceae bacterium | reverse complement strand
TGGGCGAAGTCGCGGCACACGCCCTGTCGGGCGAGGAGGGTGTTCACGGCGCCGTCGGTCGGGCGGCTGGAACCGGCGACGTAGGCGAGGTGCCGGCCCACCCAGCTCGACACCGCGTCGAGCAGCTCGGCGCCGCGGAGGTCGCCGAACTCGTTGCGCGCGGTGGGCGCGAGCCGGTCCGACTCGCAGTACCGGCTCGGGCGCAGGTACCGGATCGGGTCCATCTC
Organism: Ilumatobacteraceae bacterium; assembly: GCA_025464045.1. Taxonomy (GTDB): domain Bacteria; phylum Actinomycetota; class Acidimicrobiia; order Acidimicrobiales; family Ilumatobacteraceae; genus JAODBQ01. The sequence goes on along the minus strand of JAODBQ010000029.1, from coordinate 2,773 downwards.
GGTGACCGCCACGGGCTTGTTGCGGCTGCCGATGACCGCGTGGTAGTCCACGGAGAGGTGGCCGATGGGGATGGCGTCGAGGCAGTGCAGCCGGCTCCCCTGGTCGTCGAGGACCTCGCGCACGTCCAGCGGATCGCCGTCGAGCGTCACCCGCAGCGACTCGTCGACGATGTCGCTCCCGGCCGCCACCGCGACGGACAGCACGAGATCGGCGATCCCGGAGATGTCGGCGCCGAGCTGACTGGAGACGGTTCGCCGCATGCAGCAGCTTGCCACGGCTGCGCGAGAACCGTTGTCGGGTTCCAACCCTCCCCGTCGCGACATCCGCGCGCCGTCGACTGTCACGGTCGCCGGCGGCCGGGCTCAGGCGGTGAACTCGTCATCGCCTGCTTCGACAGCACTCCCACCGGCGTTCGTGGCTGCCTCGACGCGTGAGCCGTAGATCACCGCGAAGTCCGCCATCATCGCGTCGAGCGGCAGGTCGTCGAAGCTGCCGCGCTCGTTGACGTACTCCATGTGCCGGTTGCCCGCCTGGTCGAACGGGTGCATCAGCGCATCCGCCGTACCGTCGAACTCCAGCGGTTTGACGCCGAACTTGTCGCACAGCTCGATGTTGAACGCAGTGCTGAGCTTGAACCACCGATCGTCGATCAGCAGCACGCTGTAGCCGTGCCAGGCGAACAGGTCGGTGCCCATCGACGCGCTCAGCTTCTTGCTCGTGAGGTGGTTCTTCACGTCGGCGAAACCGAGTCGTGCCGGGATGCCCAGGCTGCGCGCGGCCGCGGTGAGCAGCACCGACTTCGGCACGCACCAGTTCGAGGCCGACTCGACCACGGTGCTCGCGCGGAACGATCCGGGCGCGTGGTCGACGTTGTACGGGTCGTACCGGAAGCCGTCGCGGACGGCGTAGAACAGCAGCACGGCCTGCTCACGCGGCTCGACGGCATCGCCGATGGCGTCGTGGGCGAACTCGACCACCGCGTCGTCATCGCTGTCGATGAACCACGTCGGCGCCAACCATCCGGGATCGACGTCCATCGCACCTGTCTACTGCCGCGCGAGCCCGCCCGTGGCATCAGGTGCGGCACGCGGCAGCGCCCCCTCGCGGATGCGTCGGGGGCGCCGGCTGGCGGAGCTGGGGACGCTCCGTTGACTGTTCGCCGGCACAGATGCCCGGCGGGCGATGACGTCAGACATCGCGCTCTCCGGAGGAGTGGCGGACGGGGAGACGATCTGCACCGACACCGGTTGCTTGCCCGACAGACCCGCGGCGCGCTCGATCGCCGTCCTGACCGGGTCCGTGCGCTCAGACCGCGCACGTGGGCGCGCGTCGACGGGCTGCGTTGCTGCGCGGCGTTGACCTGGCCGCGGTCGCGGCGGTCGACGAGCCCTTCGAGCCTGGTGGTCAGCTTCGTGGCCGTCGCGGGGTCGAGACCGAGCTCCGCGATCGCATTGTCGGGTCGAACCGCACCGGCGTCCCTGCCGGGCGGAAGATCCGCCGTCGCCGTGCGTCTTCGTCAGTCGGCCAGGGGCACGTTGAAGCGCGGTGGGCGCTTCTCGCGGTGGGAGGCGAGGCCCTCGCGCGCATCCGGTCCGCCGAAGCCGAGGAACTCGTACGCGAGGGACGCGTCGAACGCCGGACCGGCATCGCGGTACCAGTGGTTCAACGTGTGCTTGGTGAACTGCAGCGCTGCCTGCGCCATCCCGGCGAGCTGCACCGCGACCTCGAGCGCCTTGCTCTGCACCTGGTCGTCGTCGACGCACAGCGAGACGAGCCCGATCCGCTCGGCCTCCTCACCCGTCAACGTCTCGCAGGTGAGCAGGTAGTACTTGGCCTTGGCCATGCCGACGAGCAACGGCCAGCAGATCGCCGCGTGGTCCCCGGCGGCGACGCCGAGTCGGGTGTGCCCGTCGATGATGCGCGCGGTGCGGCCGACCACCGACACGTCGGCGAGGACGCCCACCACGAGCCCGGCACCCACCGCCGGTCCGTGGATCGCCGAGACGATCGGCTTGCTGCAGTTGATGACGTTGTTGACGAGGTCGCGCGCCTCGCGCAGCGCACGCATCCGCGACGCGTCGTCGTGGATGATGCCGTCGATCAGCTCGAAGCTGCCACCCGCCGAGAACGCCTTGCCGGCGCCGCGGATCATCGCCACGCGGACGTCCGGGTCCCGGTCGACCGTCAGCCAGACGTCGGCGAGCTCGCCGTGCGCGGCCGGCGACACCGCGTTGAGGCCGGGGGCGTCGAGCGTCAACCGCAGCACGCCGTCCGACGGTCGATCGAACGTCAGGCTGGGGAACCGCTCGGCGTAGTCGGTGCTCATCCGCGCCACGGGCTCAGATCGGGATCTCGAGGTGGCCGTACGTCACGCACAACCCGACGGCGTTGACGACCAGGATCGCCAGCACGACGAGCGCGACGACGGCGGACCTGCGGCGGCTGCGACGCGAGGTGCGCGGCATCGGCATGTACCACGAGGGCAGCAGCTCGCCGGCGCTCCCGTACGGATCGAACGGCACGGCATCGGCATCGAGTGGAGCGTCCGGATCGGCGGCGAGGGCCAGCGCCTCGAGCTCCTCGTCGGTGATCGGCGGCTCGTCGAGCATCGCATCGACGGTCATCTCCCGGACCCTACCGCGACGTCGGCGTAGCGTGCGGGCGTGCTCGATGCCGGCGACGCTGCTGAGATCGCCCAGCGCTTCGGTCTCGGGGGTGGGGTCGGGTCTCCGCGGGTCGAGTCCGAGTCGCACACGAGGGCGCGAGTCGCCA
>JAODBQ010000003.1 GCA_025464045.1 Ilumatobacteraceae bacterium | reverse complement strand
GGTCATCTCCCGACCGAGGATCGTTCGGCCAACCGATGTCCGCTACCGGCTTGCGACGGCTGTCGACCACTGCGACGGGCTGACGACTCGACCCGCCCGGGCGGCCCTGGGTCAGGCCCGGGTCAGGTCTCGGTCAGACGGTGGGCAGGCCGACGGCGGCCCACGCCTTGAGCCAGCCGAGCTGATCCTGCGCGGGCATCCGCGCCTGGATCTCGACGGTCAACATCCGTGCGTTCTTGGTGATCATCAGCGCCGAGCTGTTGTCGTCCTTGCGCTTCCACGTGGCCGGGAAGCCGAGGCCATCGACCGGTTCGCCGCCGCTCGCCCCACGGGTCGCCATCGAACCGACGAGGCTGTTCAGCTTGCCCGTGAGCATCGAGCTGCGTGAGCCGAGCACGCCGGCGATGTTGCCCAATGCGGCGGTCGCGACCGACGTGTCGACCACGGTGCACGTGATCTGGATCCCCGCTGGATGCGCGTACTCGTGGCCCTTGCTGATCCCGCGGTTCTTGTCCTTGCCGACGGTGAACCCCTGGGCGGCCGCGAACGCGTCCAGCGCCGCCTCGAACGGTGCGTCGTTGAACGACCCGGCCATCGCCGCGCGCATCGAGTCCATCTGCATCGAGGCGCGCTGGTTGTTCCAGTCCATCGTCGTGCAGTTCGAGGTGTTGACGATCCGCCCGGTGGCCTCCATCCGGTCGTACGCCGACGACACCGCGATGCGACCGGGCCCGGTGAAGCGCAGCCACGGCGTGGCCGGCTGCCAGCCCATGAACCAGCCGCCGCTCATCGGCCGTTCGAGGTGCATGATCAGCGCGACGGACGCGTCCTTCCACACGAACGAACCGGGATGCACGCAGATCGTCTGGCCGGGTTGCAGGTCGCGCACGAACACGTTGCCGCGTCCGTGCAGCATCAGCAGACCGGGCGTGTCCGTGGCGGTGAACCGGTCGACGTACATCCCGACCGGGTAGTGCGTCTCCGTCTCGTCGCCGCTGCGCGTGGTGTACCAGACGCCGGGCGAGTACCAGTCGTAGGTGACGTTCAGCGACGCGGTGAGGAAGCGGTGCTCGCGCACGTCGATCGCCCGACCGGGCACGAGCGGCACGGCGATCGTCTCACCGGCGTGGTTGTCGGCCAGTGCCAGGGTGCCCGGACCCGTAGCCTCCATCATCACGAGGTCCATCCCGGCCATCTTGCGGTTCCACGCGCCCTTCAGCGGCTGGTTGCCGAGCTGCACCTGGGTGTCCGCCCAGAGCAGGCTGTTGTGCGAGAAGAACACGCCCTCACCCGCGGCGAGGCGCAGCTCGGCCGCGGGCACGTACATCCCTGAGATCTGACAGGTGCTGTGACCGAACTGGATCTTGGCCATGTCCTTGATCGCCGGCTGCGCCTCCCACCCGCTCGCGCTGACGCGCGCGCGGATGTCGACGGGTGCACCGCAGTGCGTGCACGACGTACCAGAGGCATCGCCCTCGAGGCGGCAGTACGGGCAGGTGTACCGGGCACCCGGCGGCGCGAGCGTCGGCGGTGGGAAGTTCGTCATCAGTCGCTCCCGTGGTGGACGTACATCGATTGGATGCCGATCCGACCGGGGCCGACCATCTCGGCCATGTACATCCCACGGCGCAGCAGACCCGTCTTCACCGGCAGCTGCACGGTGTTCATCGTCACCGAGGAGTCCTTGAACAGGAACGCACCCGGTTCGACGATCAGCTTCTCCCCGGCGCCCAGGTTGCGTTCGAAGACGTTGCCGTTGCCGTGCAGCAGCAGCAGCCCCGGACCGCCCTGGGTGATGAACCGGTCCATGTACATCCCGCTGCCGCCGTGGAGGATGTTCGTCAGGCCCTTGATCCGGTAGAAGCTGTAGGTGATCGACGAGGACGCGGCGAGGAAGGCGTGCTCGCGCACGTCGATCTCCATCTCGGGGTGCAGCGGCAGGACGACCATCTCGCCCGGCGCATCGCGCGAGACCGCCACCCTGCCGGGACCGTGGGCGACCGTGACCACGAACGGCATCCCCCCGAAGCTGCGGCTGCCGGTGTTCATCGCCGAGACGGGCACGTTCTCGTCCTTCCACAGCAGCACGTGGTGCTCGAAGAACATCGAATCGCCCTGACCGAGGTTGATCTCGGCGACGGGGACGATCTCCCCCTCGACCTGACAGGTGGACGACCCGAACCGGAACTCCTCCATGTCACGCAGGCGGGGAGCTTCACGCCAGCCCGAGTCCGACACGAGCACCGTCTGGTCGAGCGGCGCGCCGCACACCTCGCAGCTCGCCCGGCCCGGCTCGCTCTGCCCACCGCACCACGAGCACTCCACCCGTTCCATGCACCCTCCTCCGGATCAGGCGCCACAGTAGACCTGGTGTCGACGCGATCGCGGTTGGTCAGCCGCGGATCACGCCCGCCGCGACGGCCGCCTCGCGATAGGCCCTCCCGAGGGTCCCGATCGTCTCGTGCGCGTTCAATCCGCTCGGGTTCGGCAGCACCCACAGGTCGGCTCCGGCGAGGTCGTGCGGCTGACGCCCGACTCTCGTGGCGGGCAGGTCGAACGCCTGTCGGTATGCGGTGAGCCCGAGCACGGCGACCACCTTCGGGCCGATGTGCTCGACCCGCCGCGCCAGCCGCCGACCGCCCTCGCGCAGCTGCGGACGGGTCAGCTCGTCCGCGCGGGCCGTGGCGATCGGGACGATGTTGGAGATCCCGACGCCGATCGCGAGCAGCTGCCGGCGGGCGTCCTCGGGCATCCCGGCACTCGCGTCGACGACCGTCGGGGTCAGGCCGGCCGCGTGCAGGGCGGGCCAGAAGCGGTTGCCCGGACGGGCGAAGTGGGCGTGCGCCGCCGCGGTCCACAGACCCGGGTTGATCCCGACGAACAGCAGCTTGTTGCCCGGCCCGATGAGGTCGTCGACCACCGCACCGCGGTGCGCCAGCAGCTCGGCCTTGCTGAACCTGCCCGCCGCCATCGCGCGATCAGCCGTGGCCGCAGGTCAGCGGGTGATCCACGGCGTGACGAGCTGACCGACCACCCGCAGGCGGATCGGCCCGTGCGGCACGGTGGCCCGGAACCGACCGAAGTCGTCGAGCTCGGCCGTGATCGCGGAGCCGTCGAAGCGCTCGATGTCGAGGCGCTGGACTCCCGCCGGCGTCACCTGGCCGACGATCGTCGTGCCGTCGCCGTGGAGCTCCACGTCGAGGGTGAGGTAGTCGTTGACGAAGCTGAGCAGCCGGCTCTCGAGGTCGAGCGAGCGCATCGCGACGAGCGCGTCCTCCGCCGCGGAATCGAACACGAGGGCGGCGAGCTCCTCCTGGAGCCCGTCCATCTCGATCGCCGCGTAGGCGGCCGCGACCGCGTCGTCGGGCACCCGCTCGGTGGCGTCGAGCATCGCTCCGACCAGGTCGGTGAGCACGAGATCGTCGTTGACGTCGGAGTCGTTCATGTCAGCCTGCTTCCGCCGTTGAGGTAGGGGGTCAGCTCGGGGCTCTGGCGCAGCCGCTCCAGGCAGCGTTGGCGCAGTGGCCCGATGGATCCGCGTGGGATGTCGAGGATGAGGCTGATCTCGTCGTACGCGAGTGGCGGATCGGTGGTGAGCAGCCGCATCAGGGCTTGGGACTGGGGCGGGAGCCGGTGGAACGCGTCGTGCAGCGCGACGCTCAGCTCGTCGGCGAGGAGGCGGTCCGGATCCTCGACGACCGGGGGGTCGCGCAGCGGGAGCTCGTCCATCGGCACGGCGTGCTTGCGCCTCCGGAAGATCGTGTGCGCCTCGTTGCGCGCCGTCGTGGCCACCCAACCGGGCAGCTTCTCGATCTCGCGGATCGTGTCGAGGTGCTCGTACAGCCGGAAGAACGTGGAGGCGAAGGCGTCCTTGCGATCCTCCTCGGACATGTCGTAGCCGTAGAGGACCTTCCAGGCAACGCCCTTGAGCCGCTCCACCAGGGCCTGCCAGGCCCGCTGGTCGCGCTGCAACGCCCGCCCGACCAGGTCGTGCAGCGACGCACTGGCGTCGCTCCGGGCATCCACGAGCGACAGCCTACGCGTCTGGGCGGTCCACGCTCCTGAACGGACGACGACGCTCGATGTCATGCCCCACTGACGACGCCGCGTCGCCGCGAGATACAGCGATCGGGGTTGCTCAGGTGATCTTGCGGCTGACGCACTGGAACGACGCGGCCGCGGCCAGTCGGCCGGGGTCGTCGCCGTCGGCGAAGGCGTTCGCGATCGCCCGTCCGAGTGCCTCGGCAGGGGTCGCCCCGGCAGCAAGACCACGATGGATGTCGACCGCGAACGGCGCGGTCGATTCGTCGCGGACCGGCAGCAACGGGGCGATCACCGAACGGACGCCGAGCGACAGCAGCGCGACGCCCGTGCCGAGCAGCTCGTCGCCGCCATAGACCCCGCTGCGCCCCGCGTTGCACGCCGTCAGCACGACCGTGTGCGGCGTGCGGACCAGGCGCTGCAGGTCGTAGACGTAGAGCGGTCCGTCGACGAGGCGCAGCGACGAGAACATCGGGTTGTCGGCGCGGAACGAGCCGTGGGCCGCGATGTGCACCAGCCCGGCCGTCGACATCGCCCGCAGCACTCCCTCCGCCGTCGCCGCCTCGCCGAGCAGCGACGCCGCGCCGGTGAGGACGCCGCCGATCGACCGCAGCTCGCCCGGCGCGTGCGGCAGATCGGGACCCTGGACGAGGAGCACCCCGTCCCCCACCGGTCCGAGCGGCGCAGGCGTGCCCATCCACCACGCCGCGCTCGGGGCGATCGTGACCCCTTCGCGGCGGTGCAGCGCCGGGAGCGCCGACCACGGCAACGAGTGCAGCGGACCCGTCGGCACGATCACCAGCGGCCCCTCGCGCAGGCGCAGCGGCGTGACGAGCAGCGCGGCCAGCTCGTCGGCGGTCCGCCGGTACGACACGATCGCCGCGCCGGCACGGGGATGGCCGTTCGGGAACGCGGACAGGCGCCGGATCTCGAACGCGAGGTGGGCCATCACGCCGAGCACCGGCTCGCGGTCCGCGAGCGGCACGAGCCTGGTGCGGGTGCTGGTGACCACCGCCGCGTTGAGCTTGCCGTCGACGTCGATGTACTCGACGAGCGTCGCGTCCCCGAGCTCGGCGCGCAGGCGGCGCAGGTCGAGTCGTCCACCGACCGCGCGAGGGTCGCCCGGCGCGAGGCGGGTGACGGCGGTGATCTGGCGCTCGAGGCGCAGCAGGCCGGCGCGCATCGCCTCCGCGGCCGG
>JAODBQ010000691.1 GCA_025464045.1 Ilumatobacteraceae bacterium | reverse complement strand
GGTCCTCGTCGGGCGGGATGTTGGGCACCAGCAGCGAGAGCAGCGCGCCGATGGTGACGACGAACCCCGCGAAGCCGACGGCCGGTTTCGATGCATCGGAGATGCCGTTGCGGATGATCGTCGTGATCTGCGGCTCGGTGTGCGCGTTCGTGGTGCCGCCGCCCACGCTGTTGCGGACGTTGGCCAGCACGGCGGCGCGGACGGGCGCGGGCACGTTGGCTCTCTCGATGTCGTGGTGGATGAGCGAGGTCGCCTGCGACGCGAAGATCGCGCCGATCAGTGCGATGCCGAGGGCCGTGCCGACCTGGCGGATCATGCCGGCCGCGCCACTGGCGGAGCCTGCCTTCGCGGGTGGGATGTCGCTCAGGACCACGTTGGTGAGCTGGCTCGTGGCGAAGCCGATGCCGATGCCGTGCAGCATCAGCCCCGGCAGCAGCGACCAGAAGGTGGTCGACGTCGAGAACGCGGCCACGTAGAGGAAGATCCCGGTCGCCTCGAACGCGAGCCCGATCGTGATCACGTACTTGGGTCCGAACCGGCGGCTGAGCTGCCCACCCACCGCCCCGCCGACGAACGCCATCACGCCGGCGGGGAGCAGCCAGCTGCCCGTCGTCACCGCCGACTTGTGCAATCCCGCCTGCAGGAACAGCGGCAGGACGAAGAACGCACCGAACTCGCCCATCGCCAGAACGGTGGTGTTGATCAACCCGTAGCGGAAGCCGGGGTGGCGCAGGTCGCCGAAGTCGAACACCACGGGCTTGCCGGCCGCTGCCCTGCGCAGCTCGATGGCCACGAACGAGGCGAGGGCGACGACGGCGATCGCGATCGACACGGGCACCAGTGAGATCGCGTCGAGCGGCCATCGCCATCCGCCGATCGACCGGTCGCCGATCGGTGACCACCAGCCGTACCGACTGGCCTCGATGATCCCGAACACGAGCGCGAGCAGGCCGATCGTGACGGTGAAGACTCCGGGGATGTCGACGCCGCGCGCTCGCTCGTCGCGCGACTCGCGCACGTAGACGAGCGCGGCGATCACCGCCGCGGGGGCGACGATCACGTTGATCCGGAACGCCCATCGCCACGACGCGTGGGTGGTCAGCAGTCCGCCGATCCACGGTCCGAACGCGCCTGCGCCACCGGCGACCGCGCCCCACACGGCGAACGCCGAACCGCGCTCGCGGCCGGTGAACGTGGACGAGATGATCGACAACGTCGCCGGCAGCATCATCGCCCCGCCGATGCCTTCGAGGAGCGCCTCGCCGAGGAACAGCTGGACGACCGACTGCGACAGCGACGCGATCAGCGAGCCGATCGCGAACAGCGTCGCGCCGATGAAGAACAGGCGGCGGCGGCCGAAGATGTCGCCGAGACGGCCGAAGCTGATCAGCAGCGAGGCGAACACCAGCGAGTAACCGGAGATCACCCACTGCAGCGCCGACACCTGGGTGTGGAAGTCGCGGATGATCGTCGGGACGGCCACGTTCAGGATCGTGTTGTCGAGCACGATGATGAACAGCGCGCTGGAGAGCACGACGAGCGCCGCCCAGCGCTTCGGGTCGGGTGCCGCGGACGCCCTCGTCCCGGGCCGTGCACTGCCTGCGTCGCTCATCCACGTCCTCCGTCGACTCGGCCCGGCCACCCGTACCCGGCTCTGTCGGGTGCACCACAGCCTTGTACATTCCCAGGACAGGGAGCGAGAGGGACCGCTCGGTCGATGCAGGGGGTTGACATGGCCTACGCCACGGGACGCACGTACCACGACGCCGACAGCCACATCATGGAGTTGCCGGACTTCCTCATCGACCACGCCGATCCCGAGACGCGCGACCGCATGCCGAAGATCCCGGTGCCGAGCGTCGGACTCGTCGCCAACCTGCTCGACGACGCGGCCGATCGCGGCGGCCACAGCGCCGACGCGGTCGCCGAGCTCGTGGGCATGGGCGACCGGTTGATCGCCGGTCCGAAGGGCTACCTCGCCCTCGGCGCGTTCAACCGCGACGAGCGCAGCCAGGCGCTGGACCTGCTCGGCTTCCAGCAGCAGCTCGTGTTCGCCACGTTCTCCGCCGGTCTGGCGTTCGCCGAGGACCGCACGATCGACGAGCGCTACGCCGCCACCAGCGCGCACAACCGGGCGATGGCGGAGTTCTGCAGCACCGACGACCGGCTGCTCGGGGTCGGCCTGCTCCCGCTCGACGTCACCGCGCTCGCCGTCGGCGAGCTGGAGCGGATCATCGAGCTCGGGCTCCGCGCGGTGTGGGTCCCGCACCGTCCGTGCGGCGGCCGCTCGCCCGGCCACACCGACCTCGATCCGATCTGGGCGCGGATGGCCGACGCCGGGTTGCCATTCGTGCTCCACGTCGGCGGATCGCCGCTGCAGCTCACGTCGGCGTGGATGAACACCGGTCGCCCGGTGCCCACGGACTGGCTCGGCGGCGGCGAGAACGTGCGCGGCAAGGACATGACCAGCCTCCACCAGGCAGCGGAGACGTTCATCTCGACGATGGTGCTGGACGGCGTGTTCGAGCGTCACCGCGCGTTGCGTGGCGGTGTGATCGAGCTCGGCGCCGGCTGGGTGCCGCAGATGCTCACCCGACTGGACTGGGTCGTCGAGATCTGGCGCAAGTCGGAGCCGGAGCTCGCCGCGCTCACCCGCACCCCGTCGGAGCAGCTGATCGAGCAGGTGGCGTTCACGCCGTTCGTGTACGAGGACGTCGGGACGCTGATCCAGCAGTCCGACGAGCGCCTGTACCTGTTCTCCTCCGACTACCCGCACAACGAGGGCGGCCGCCAGCCGCTCGCCCGCTTCGAGTCGTCGCTGGACGCGCTCGATGCGATCGGGCTCGGCGCCTCGGCCCGCCAGCACTTCTACTGCGACAACTTCGCCCGCCTGTTCCCGATGGTCTGAGGCGGCGATCAGGGTTCGCGGATCATCCCCCACAGGTGCGGTCCGTCGAGCGGCACGTCCCACTCCGAGCGCACCCGGAACCCGAGGTGGGTGTAGTAGGCGACGTTGGCGATCGTCTGCGTCTCGAGGTACATCGCCAGGCCATCGCGACGGCAGACCTCGCCGATCGGTCCGATCACGGCCGCCCCGAGGCCCTGACGCTGCCAGTCGGGATGGGTGGCGAGCACGTTCAGGTACCAGTGCGGCTCGGGTGGCGTGTGCTCGGCCATCACCACGCCGAGCACCCCGAAGCGCGCCATCAGCTCGCCGCTCGGCGGCACCGCGTCGGGCGGGGGCTCGACCTCCACCTCGGGGCGACCCGGCGGCAGGAACATCGCTACCGCGACACCATCATCCGTGGTGAACGCGCTGTGGTGCGCGACCGAGCGCCGGGCGATGAACTGGAACGCCGACGGGCCCTGGTGGAAGTACTCGTCGCGCTCGGGGTAGAACCAGCGCAGCAACGGGTCATCGGCGAAGGCCATCAACGCGGTCCGACAGATCCGGCCGAGGTCGGCTGCCGTCGCTTGGCGGACGGTGCTCAACCCGGTCCCCGCGTCAGCCGATGCGCACCCACCGTGCCCCATCTTGGCACCGGCATGTCGCTCCAGCGGGTCGAGATCACGTTCCCCCGGACTCCGTTCCGCTGACGCTGCGGACCGCACGCTTCGAGCCGACCGCGCCCACTCGACCCGGGTGGGCGCGAGTCCGGCGTGATGTCGCAGGTTCCGCGCCCACTCGGGCTGGGTCGCGGCCGGGCCAGGATCAGGCGGTCGCCCAGATGAGGAGCTCGGCGCCGTCGTCGCCGGCGGTGAGCTCGAGGGGGCCGGCGAGGCTCAGCCGCGCCGCGTCGCCGGTTGCCAGCCATCCGTGGCCGGCGAGCTCGGCGCTGCCGACGGCGACGAAGACGTGGACGTGCGGCTCGGCGGGCACGTCGACCCGCTCGCCCGGGTGCAGGCGGGCACCCCACAGCACGGCATCGCGCTGGTGGATGGTGATGGTGCCAGGGTGACCCTGGCCAGAGGCGATCGGCACGAGGCCGCCCGCATCCAGCGCGGCGTTGACGTCGAGCTGCTCGTAGCCGGGATCGATGCCGAGCGTGTCCGGCGGGACCCACATCTGCACGAAGTGGACGGGCTCGTCCTGGCTCGCGTTCTGCTCGCTGTGGCGGATGCCGCGTCCGGCACTCATCCGCTGGGCGAGGCCCGGGTACAGCACGCCGTGGTTGCCCTCGCTGTCGCGATGCTCGAGGCGTCCGGAGAGCACCCAGGTGACGATCTCCATGTCACGGTGGGGGTGGGTGCCGAAGCCGCCGCCGGCAGCGACGGTGTCGTCGTTGCTGACGAGGAGGAGGCCGTGGCCGCCGTCGCCGCGCCGGTAGTGCCCGCCGAAGTTGAACGAGTGCCAGGAGTCGAGCCAGTCGATGTCGGTGTGGAACCGGTCGGCGGCGTGCTGGATGTTGACCGTGCTCGTGATGCTCATGCGCGGTGCCAACATTCTTGCGGGCGCAACTATTCCGCGACGGGGGTACCGACGGCGGTGCCCGCGACGACGTTCGACGTGACCACGGATGTGTCCGGCGCCGACGTCTCCCGCCCCGGTGTCGAGCTGCCCCCGACCGTCGACGCGGCGCCACCCTGCGTCGACGCCGTGCCCGCCGTCGAGCCGGTGGGACCGGAGCCGGTGGAACCCGACCCGATCACCGACCCCGACCCCGACCCCGTCGCCGGCGTCGAACCGGACACCGACGTGGTCGTCGCCCCGTTGGCGGGCGCGGCCAGCGAGCCGATCTGCGCCCAGGTCTGCGGGCTGTCGTACCCGAGCGCCCACAGCGCGACGCCGCCGAGCCGCGCGGTGCGGGCCAGGTCGACGCGTTCGCGCGCGCCTTCCGCGTCGATGTAGTGGACCTCGCGGGTCTGGGTGCACGAGGTGGTCGCGTCCTGGAACGTGGCTTGGTAGGTGAACGACGCCTCGCCGGTGACCGCGTCGTGCACCGCCGTGGCCTGCCGCTTGGCCAGCAGCTCGTCGATGCTCGCCTCGCTCACCGCGGTGCGGCCCGTGGCGGTGCCGGCGGGACAGGTGCCGTCGGTGGTCAACGGCCAGTTGTAGCCGTGCAGCCCGACACCGAGCACGAGCTTGCTGTCGTCGTGCACCGCGTCCTTCGCCGCCGCGATCGCGCGGCGGACGTAGTCGAGGGGGGCGACCGGACCCGGCTCGCTCGTCGAGTAGTCGTAGGCCATGATCCGGATGTGGTCGACGACCGGGCCGATCGCCGCATAGTCGTAGACCCAGTACCCGCTGTCGCCGTTGCGGCCGGTGTCGAGGATCGGCGGCACGCTCACCGTCAGGGTCTTGCCGGCGGCGTGCAACGGTGCGCCGAGCTCGGTGATGAAGGCGACCCAGCTCGCGCGGGTGGCATCCCACGTGCTGCGGCCGTCGGAGAACGCGAACGATTCGTAGTCGATGTCGACGCCGTCGTAGTGGCCGTCCGCGACGAAGCTGACGATCGCCTGCACGTGCGCCGCGCGCTGGACGGGATCGGCGAGCACGGCGGCCATCCCTCCGGGCGGCATCCCGTCGAAGATCGACGGGACCACGCGCGCGCCCTTGCTCTTGGCGGTCGAGATCAGCTTGTCCCCCGCCGAGCCGTCGAGGTTCGCAGCAGTGACGATCTGCGTCGCGCCCTGCGCGGTGAACCAGAACGGGGACACGTCGCGCAGCCAGGTGCCGTGCGCACTCGCGGACGGGTTGGCGATGTCGAGCGCCCAGTACGGCGCCCATGCGTCGATCGGGATGTCGGGCGGCGGGGGAGCGGCGATCTTGTCGCTGCGGGTGGCCAGCACCGCGATGATCGCGACCAGCACCAACGTCACGACCGCGGCGATCGCCAGCGTCCGCCGAGTGCGAGTGGCCGACGCGGCAGCCGCGCCGAGCGTGGCCAGGTCGAGGTCGCGCAACGACTCGATCAGCGTGTAGCCGGGACCTGGCGGGATGTCGACGACGTTGGGGATCGCGTAGACGGTGCAGCCGGCGGCGACCGCGGACCGCACGCCGGTGGGCGAGTCCTCCAGCGCGATGCAGTCCTTGGCGGCGAACCCGAGCGAGCTCGCGGCCGACGTGTACGGCTCCGGGTGCGGCTTGCCGTTGGTGACCTCGTCGCCGGTGACCAACAGGTCGAACGAACCGTCGGGCAGCGCGTCGACGACGGCCTCGGCAAACCGTCGCCACGACATCGTCACGAGCGCGCACGGCACGCCGTTGTGGCGCAGCTCGCGCAGCAGCTCCCGCGCCCCGGGCCGCCACGGCACCTTGTCGCGGACGCGCAGGATCACGTCGTCGAGCAGGGTGTTGACGATGTCGTCGATCGGCATGTCGACGTTGCCGTGCTCGCGGATGTACGCCGCCGCGTCGCGCAGGTCGAACCCGACGATCGCCCGAGCGTGCTCGTCGCTCCACGTGCCGCCGTGCTCGGCGACGAGCGCGTACTCGGAGGCGATCCAGTACGGCTCGGTGTCGACGAGCGTGCCGTCCATGTCCCACAGCACCGCGGCCGGGCGCGCCGGTGCGCTCCGGGTCGCTCGGTCGTCAATCATCGCGGCGACGACCCTACGCGTGCCACCCTGCTCGTTCGCGGCAGCCCGACGAGCGGGCGCCTCAGCGGGTCACGAGATCAGCGTGGGCCGCCGTCGATGTTCAACGTCGTGCCGGTCGTGTAGCTCGACGCGTCGCTGGCGAAGTACAGCGCCGCCCCGGCCACCTCGTTCGGCTGGCCGCCACGGCCGAGCGAGAACCCGACCTTGGCGCGGGCGTTGAAGTCCTCGAGGTCCCACGCCTTGGAGATGTCGGTGAGGAACGGCCCAGGCACGATGCAGTTGACGCGCACCTTCGGTCCGAACGTGCGCGCCAACCCGAACGTGAGGTTGTTCACGCCGGCCTTCGCCGCGCCGTAGACCAGTTCGTTGGGGCTCGGCCGCTGCGACGCGGTGGAGGAGACGAAGATGATCGAGCCGCCGTCGCCCTTCATCATCTCCGTGCCGAGGTTGGCGGAGAGGCGGAACGGGCCCTTCAGGTTGACGCCCATCACCTTGTCGTAGAGGTCCTCGGTGATCGCGTCGACGCTCGGGTACAGCGGGGACATGCCGGCGTTGTTGACGAGCACGTCGACCTTGCCGAACTCGGCCAGGGCAGTGGCGGCGAGGCGGTCGGCGTCCTCCCACGAGGCGGCGTGGTACGCCACGGCGAGCGCCTTGCGACCCATCCCGCGCACCTCGTCGGCGACGGCTTCGCAGTTGTCGAGCTTGCGGCTGGCGATCACCACGTCGGCGCCGTGCTCGGCGAAGGCAAGCACCATCTCGCGCCCGAGCCCACGGCTCCCGCCGGTCACCACTGCTACGCGTCCACTGAGGTCGAACAGGTCGGTCATCCAGCCATTGTGACCCGTCCGGCCGGCCCACGCAGAAGCGGTCACGAGATCACGCACCGAACCATGAACAACCCTTGACGGCGCTCACCCTTGACGACGGCGACACCGGGGTGGAGCATTGGGGTGCGGGTCCCGGGGGGCCTGCACGAACCGATCCACACATACACCCTGAGTTGATGTTGAGGAGGTCACGGATGTTGCGTTGGCAGATCAACGAGCAGCGAGCTCCTCCGATCTGAGCGAACACCCGACGCGACTGGACACACCCTGACCCGTTTCGAGCGCGGACCACGGATGCGCAACGAAGGCCGTTTGCCTCGTCTCGCCACCTGGACCGTCCACCTTCCGGCGGGCAGGACGGTCTGGTCGCGTGACATCCCGCC
>JAODBQ010000671.1 GCA_025464045.1 Ilumatobacteraceae bacterium | reverse complement strand
CACGCGTCGCCACCGGAAGGTCGGGCGCGGTGTGAGCCAGTTCTGGCGCAGAGCGCGCCCACCCTCCGAGAACCGGGCAGCGTGGGCGCGGTGTGAGCCAGTTCTGGCGCTCAGCGCGCCCACCCTTCGGGGACGGGGCAGCGTGGGCGCGGTGTGAGCCAGTTCTGGCGCAGAGCGCGCCCACGCCGGTGGTGCCGGGCAGGGTGGGCGCGGTGTGAGCGAGATCTGGCGCAGAGCGCGCCCACCCTCCGGGAACCGATCCGACCGGGAACCGATCCGAGCGGGCGGTGGGTCGAGCGGGCGGTGGGTCAGGGGGCGGCGGCGGCGGGGTCAGCGGGGGGTGAGGACGGCTTCGATGAGGTGGGGGCCGGGTTCGGCGATGGCTCGCTCGATCGCCGCGGCGGCGTCCTCGGCCGTGCGGACCGCGACGGCGGGGACGCCCATGCCCTCGGCGAGCTTGACGAAGTCGAGGTCGGGGCGGGACAGGTCGAGCAGATCGCGCGCCTTCGGCCCGCCGGCGCCGGCACCTGTGCGGGCGAGCTCGATGTTGAGGATCGCGTACGAGCGGTTGTTCATGATCACGGTGGTCACGTCCAGCGATTCGCGAGCCTGCGTCCACAGCGACTGGATCGTGTACATCGCCGAACCGTCGGCCTCGAGCGCGAGGACTGGCCGGTCCGGGCAGGCCACGGCCGCGCCGGTGGCGAGCGGCAGGCCGACGCCGATCGCCCCGCCCGTCAGCTGCAGCCAGTCGTGCGGTGCGCAGCCCGCCGTCGCAGCCGTGATGTTGCCGCTGTTGGTGTTCGATTCGTCGCACACGATCGCCCGCTCGGGCATCGTCGCGGCGATCGCCGCGGCGAGGCTCGCACCCGTCAACGCACCCGTCGGCCGGCCTGGCACCGGCGCAGCGCCGACGGTGGCGTCCAGGCCGACGAGCGCAGCGACCGCCGCGAGCGCGCCGTCCGCGTCGTCGCGCCCGGTGCTGAGCACGTGCACCTGGCAACCCTCCGGCACGAGGTCGCTCGGCCGGCCCGGGTAGGCGAAGAACGTCACCGGCGAGACAGCGTCGACGAGCACGAGGTGGCGCAGGCCGGCGAGCTGCTGCTCCGCCATCTCGGCGAAGTAGCCGATCCGTTCGATGGCCGGGATGCCGGCCCCGCGCTCGGTGCGGGCGACGAACGTCTCGCCGAACAACCGTGCCCCGGTGCCGGCAGCGATCCGGAAGGCAGCCGCCTGCGCGTCGCGACGCATCGCCGAACCGCCGAGCAGCAGCGCGGTCGGCTCGCCGGAGCGCAGCACCTTGACGACCTGCTCGACGGTCTCGGACTCGACGGTGGCTCGCGCCGGTCGAGCAACGGGCGCGAGGGGCGTGGCGCCATCGCTCCACGACACGTCGGCGGGGAGGATCAACGTGGCGACCTGTCCGGGCGGAGCTGTCGCCGCGGCGATCGCGTCGGTCGTCGCCCGACAGAGGTCCTCCGTTCGCTCGGGTCGACCGATCCACGGCGAGACGTTGCGCGCCACGGTGCGGATGTCCGAGGCGAGTGGCGCGTCGTACCTCTCGTGGTACGTGGCGTGGTCGCCGACGATGTTGACCATCGGCGATGCGGCGCGCCGTGCGTTGTGCAGGTTGGCCAGTCCGTTGCCGAGCCCGGGCCCGAGGTGCAGGAGCGTGCACGCCGGGCCGCCGGTCATCCGCGCATATCCGTCGGCGGCACCGGTGGCGACGCCCTCGAACAGCGCGAGCACCCCACGCATTTCCGGCACCGAGTCGAGCGCGGCGACGAAGTGCATCTCGCTCGTCCCCGGGTTGGTGAAGCACGTCGTCACCCCGGCGTCGACGAGCGTGTGGATCATGGCCTGAGCCCCGTTCATCTCGCTCAGGATGTCACGCGGGCCGTCCGACCCTCGACAGGAGCTGGCGGAGTGGCAAGGTCGCGTCGTGGAGACATGGGACGCCCTGCGGGCACGACGCAACGTCAGGGCATACACCGATCAGCCGATCGCCGCTGCCGACCTCGACCGCATCCTCGAAGCGGGCTGGCGGTCGCCGTCGGCGTCGAACCGCCAGAAGTGGGACTTCGTCGTCGTCACCGATCGTCAGCAGCTCGCCGAGCTCGGCACCGTCTGGCAGGGCGCGGGTCACATCCCCGGTTCGCAGGCGACGATCGTGCTCACGGTGGCCGACCCCGAGGCGGAGCGCTACCTCACGATCGACCGCTACGACCTCGGCCAGGCAACGATGGCGATGATGATCGCGGCGGCCGACCTCGGCATCGGCAGCGGCCACTCGGCCGTCGGCGACCAGGCCGCGGCGCGGCGGATCCTCGGGGTGCCCGAAGGGCACACCTGCGCGTACATGATCGGCTTCGGCTACCCGGCCGACCGGCCGCTGGCGCCGATCAAGAAGCCCGATCGCCGGCCGTTCGACGAGGTGGTCCACCGCGGCACCTGGTGAGCGGGCGGAGCCGGCGCGGCGCTCGTGCACCGGCCGGCGACGTCAGGCACTCGGTTCCACGACCCGACCCGTCTCGTTGCCGAAGCGGGCGACCAGCACCTCGGCCGCCGGCTCGGCGGCGGGCGCGACTGCAGCACCGCCGCGCACGCGGTAGGCACTCGGCGCTGCCGCAGCCCGCGGTTCGACGCCGTCACGCAACGCACACGCGGCGTCGAGGATCATCCGCCGGAAGCGGACGATCCCGAGGTCGGTCGGTCCGAGGTGCTCGCGGGTGCGATCGACGATCAGCCCCTGGCTGTCCTGGATCGCCGCGTCCTGCTCGGAGATGCCTTGGATGCCGGTGAAGCTGACGGTCCGCTGCGCGACGCGGTCGATCAGGTAGTCGTTGCCGCGGTTGCGGATCGGCGCCCAGTGCTCGTCCACCTCGGCGTGCACGGTTGGCGTACCAGGTATGAAGTGGTCCTCGCGGTCGGTCAGCGGACGTTCCGGGTTCCAGCTGTACACGTACACCCAGCAGCTGCGGTCGTCGATCGGGACCCAGGTCTGGCCGAAGTAGATGTCGCCCGGCGCAGAGCCCGGTGCGAGGCTGTGGTTCGGCATCAGGAACTGGGTGACCCGCCAGTAGAGGTCCTCGTCGTCGGCGTGGCGAGAGGCCGCGAGGAGCAGGCCGACCTCGTGTTCGACGACGTTGAACACCGGCTTCGAATCGTCCTTCATCCAGCGCGTCGCGTCGGCCATCGGGTGGCTGCGCCGCGAGGCCGGCACCTCCGGGACGATCAGGGGAGTGTGCAGGAACGAGAAGTGGGAGGTGTCCAACGCCCCCTCGCATGCTTGCGCCCAGTTGCACTCCTGGAGCTTCTTGGTCACGAAGCGGTGTGAGGGTGTGACGACGGCGAAGTCCATCTCGGGGAGCGCCGGCTGGTGCTCCGGCGGCCCCATGTAGGCCCACACGAGGTCGCCCCACTCCTGCGTCGGATACGCGTGGAGGTGGATGCGGCTGCGCATCCCCTCCTCGCGCGACATCGTCGGGATCTCCAGGCAGTTGCCGTCCACGTCGAACTTCCAGCCGTGGTACGCGCAGCGGATGCCGCACTCCTCGTTCCGGCCGAAGAACAGGTTCGCGCCACGGTGCGGGCAGTTGGGCTCGACGAGACCGACCCTGCCGCGGGTGTCCCGGAACGCGACCAACGGTTCGCCCAGCACCGTCACCCGCACCGGCGGGCAGTCCGGCTCCGGGAGCTCGCGGGAGAGCAGCACGGGCTGCCAGAACCTGCGGAACAGCTCGCCCATCCCGGTCCCGGGACCGGTCCGGGTGAGCAACTCGTTGTCGGCTGCGCTGAGCATCCTTGCCCCCTCTCGAGGCACCTGACGCGGTCTCGCGTCCCCTGCGAGATCCACCGCGGTGCGTTCCGCCGCCGCGGGACCAATACCACGTGCGCGGCGCCCCCACAGTCTCGCGGCTGTCGCCGTGGTTCGCCGAAGCGTCCGCGGCCGATGGGCACGCTTAGCATCGGCCGCCATGGAACTGACCGACAAGGTGGCCCTCGTGACCGGCGGATCGGGGGACATCGGAGCCGCGATCTGCGAGGCGCTGGCCGCTGAAGGCTGCGACGTCGCGCTGACGTACGTCGGCAACGTCGACGGCGCGAACGCGACGGTCACCGCGGTCACCGCGCACGGCCGCCGGGCACATCCGATCGCGCTCGACCAGCGCGACGAGTGCTCGATCGATGCCGCTGCGGCCGCGGTGATCGAGCACTTCGGCCGCTGCGACATCCTGATCAACAACGCGGCGTGGAACATCGGCATCCCGTTCCCGCAGCTCGATCGGCTCGACGCCGACACGTGGGACCGGGTGCTCGAGACGAACCTGCGCGGTCCGTTCCTCCTCAGCCGCGCGCTGGCGCCGACGCTGGCCGAGGACGGCGGCGGCCGGATCGTCAACATCGCCTCCGTCGGCGGCCTGAACCCGGGCTCGAGCAGCATCGCCTACTCGTGCTCCAAGGCCGGACTGATCCACCTCACGCACTGCCTCGCCGTGGCGCTCGCGCCGGACATCTCCGTCAACTGCGTTGCCCCCGGCCTCGTCGAGGGCACGCGCATGGCGCTGCGCCTGCCCGACGCAGTCGCCGCCGGGGCACGCCGGCAGGCCGTCCTGGGCAAGGTCGGCAGCGCGGTGGACATCGCCGCAGCGACGGTGCTGCTGTGCCGGGCGGACACGATCACCGGCCAGACCATCGTCGTCGACGGGGGCATGCCCGGCGCGATGAACTTCGGCTGACGCGTCGTTCGAGGATGACGTGAGCACCGGATCTGCCCACCGATGAGCAGATCCGGTGCCTGCGTCGAGCGCGCCGGCACGGCGTCAACGTCAGCGGTCGGCGAGGAGTCCGGCGGTTAAGGCCAGCGCTTCGGCGACCTTCGCGGACCGGTCGATGACGGTGGCCATCACGTAGCGGGTGTTCGGGTCGTCGTTGATCGGCAGCTCGCCGAGCGATTGCATCAGCGCCGTCGGGTCCGGGGTGGGAGTGATCGGTTCGAGCTCCGGCAGTGGTTGGTCGGCGTGCCAGAAGTCGACGGTCTC
>JAODBQ010000663.1 GCA_025464045.1 Ilumatobacteraceae bacterium | reverse complement strand
AGGATGAACTCGGTGCCCTTCTTGGCCTCGTCGCTGAACAGCACGCCCCGGTGGTTGGCCAGCACGCCCACGGGATAGCCGTGGATCGAGCCCCAGCCGCAGACCAGGCTGCTGCCGTAGCCGGGCTTGTACTCGCCGAACTCGCTGCCGTCCACGACCCGGGCGATGACGTCGCGGGGGTCGACCGGCACCCGGAAGTCGGCGGCGGCCACGCCCAGCAGCTCCTCGGGGTCGTACAGCGGCTCGACCACGGGCTTGCTCGGGCCGGGGCCCAGCTTGCGCCAGTTGAGCTCGGACACGATCTGCCGGCCGATCCGGATGGCGTCGACCTCGTCGAGGGCGAGCTGGTCGCCGAGGCCGGAGACCTGGGTGTGCATCCGGGCGCCGCCGAGGGACTCGTCGTCGGAGTCCTCACCGGTGGCCATCTTGACCAGGGGCGGGCCGCCGAGGAAGACCTTGGCGCCGCCGTCGACGAGCACGCAGTAGTCGCACATGGCCGGGACGTAGGCGCCGCCGGCGGTCGAGTTGCCGAAGACGAGGGCGATCGTCGGGATCCCCAGCGCGGACAGCTGGGTGAGCTCGCGGAAGATGTTGCCGGCCGGGATGAACAGGTCGGCCTGCGTCGGAAGGTCCGCGCCGCCGGATTCGACGAGGTTGATCACCGGCAGGCGACAGGCGCGGGCGATCTCGAACGCGCGGAGGTTCTTGCGCAGCGTGTACGGGTTCATCGAGCCACCACGTACCGTCGGATCGTGGGCGATGATCACGCACTCGACGCCGCTCACCACTCCGATGCCCGTGACGATGACCGCGCCGACGTTGAACGCGGTGCCGTAGGCCGCCAGCGGCGAGAGCTCGAGGAACGGGGCGTCCCGGTCGATCAGCAGCTCGATCCGCTCGCGGGCGAGCAGCTTGCCGCGCTCGTGGTGACGATCGACGTAGCGCGTGCCACCGCCGGCGACAGCCAACGCGATCTGCTCGTCGTGCGCGTCGATCAGCGCTCGCATCCCCTCGCGGTTCGTCGAGAACTGTTCGCCGGCGCGATCGACCTTCGTGCTCAGTACAGGCACCGCACCTCCGCATCCCCCGTTCGTGCCGACAGCAAGCTAGCCGGTTGTTTGGTGAACTTCAAGCTGCAAACAGATGGTTGGTCGAGCAGCGATCGGGGATGTATCGTAGGCGTGCTGGTGGGGGCTTGCGCAGCGTCGTTCGAGCCTCACGGCGGCGCACTGGGACCGATCGAAGGAGCGCACGTGACAAGCGATGACGACGAGGTCGTGACGACGCGTGAGGCCGATGTCGCCATCGTCGAGCTGAACCGTCCCGGACGAGCGAACTCGATGGGTCCCGCGATCTTCCCGGCGCTCGCCGGAGCGCTGCGGGCGCTGGCCGGCGACGCGTCCGTGCGATCGATCGTGCTCTGCGGCGCGGGCCGGCACTTCTGCGCGGGTGGCGATCTCGACCATCCGCTGTTCGACGAGGACGACGAGGTCCTCCGCCGACAGCAGATCGTCGCCGCCTACGAGGTCACCCAGCAGCTGCTCGCGCAGCCCCAGCCGATCGTCACCGCGGTGCAGGGTCGGTGCGCCGGTGCCGCGCTGGCCCTCGTCCTCGCGAGCGACCTGCGGGTCGCGAGTCGGGCAGCGGTGTTCAGCCTCGACTTCGTGCGCCTCGGGCTCGCGCCGGACATGGGTGTCTGTTGGCTGCTCGCTCCGGCGATCGGCACCGGACGCGCCCTGGACCTCGCGCTCACCGGGGAGCCGATGAGTGCATCGCAGGCGCATGAGTGGGGCATCGTCTCGCGCCTCGTCGACGACGGCGAGGAGCGTTCGACGGCCCTCGCCTTGGCGCACGCCCTTGCCGCACACCCTCCGGGCGGGATGGCGGCGATCCGCCAGATGGTGCGCACCGTTCCATTCGCGTCGCGCGAGGCGGGCTTTCGCAC
This sequence comes from Ilumatobacteraceae bacterium, assembly GCA_025464045.1. Taxonomy (GTDB): domain Bacteria; phylum Actinomycetota; class Acidimicrobiia; order Acidimicrobiales; family Ilumatobacteraceae; genus JAODBQ01. The sequence goes on along the minus strand of JAODBQ010000663.1, from coordinate 7,799 downwards.
CGAGATCGACACGATGACGCGTCTGGCCGCGTCGGTCGACGCCCGCGACCGGCTGCAGCAGTTCCGCGTGCGGTCGCGCGGCGCGGCGCGCTGATGGCGATCGTCGGCGGCCGCGACACCGCGGAGACGGCGCAGCTCCTGACGGGGTTCCTCGCGGGGCAGGTCCCCGGGATGGAGCACCTCGTGGTGGAGGTGCTGCCCGCACCCGCGGGCACCGGCTTCTCGAGCGACACCGTCGTGTTCGACGCGCTCGTGGACCACGGCGCGGGTCGACGCCGTCAGCCCCTCGTGGCACGCGTCCAACCCGCCGGCTACAGCCTCTACCGGGAGCACGACCTCGAGACGCAGTGGCGGGTGATGGACGCGTTGCACCGGTGCAGCGACGTCCCGGTGCCCGGCATCATCGCCCACGACACGAGCGCAACATCGGTACTGGGCACCCCGTTCTTCGTCATGGACCGCGTCGAGGGGGCGGCTGCCGCCGACGCGCCGCCGTACACCGTGAAGGGGTGGCTCCACGACGCGACCTCCGCGCAGCAGCGCGGGGCGTGGACCTCGGGCCTCGAGGTGCTGGCGCGGATCCACGCCGTCGACTGGCACGACGTCGGCCTCGACTTCCTGCTGGCCTCGACGACGAACCCCGTCGGTCTGCGGCCGCAGCAGGCCAAGGACGACGAGTTCATGGCGTGGGTGATGGCGGGGCGCGAACATGCCGTGCTCGACGCTGCGGCCGCATGGTTGCGCGCCCACCTTCCGGCCGATGGCGAGCTCGTGCTCAGCTGGGGGGATGCTCGCCCGGGGAACATGCTGTTCCAGGACTTCCGGCCGTCCGCGGTGCTCGACTGGGAGATGGTCACCCTCGCCGCTCGGGGGGCGGATCTCGGATGGTGGCTGGTGTTCAACCAGATCCACACGATCGGGATCGGCCGGCCGAACCTGCCGGGCATCCCCGATGACGCAAGCTCGGTGGCCGTGTACGAGGAGCTGTCCGGCGCCCGTGTCAGCGACCTGCACTTCTACGAGGTGCGCGCCGGGCTGCGCGCGGCACTGCTCCTGATGAAGTACGCCGATGCGCTGATCGCCGCCGGTCGGTTGGACCCCACCGCACGTCGTCAGCCGTACACACCGGCGGTGACCGTGCTCGAGCACCTGCTCGCCTGAGACCACTCCCGAGGAGAACGACCATGCTCTCGCCGCTCGACGACTACCCCGTGCACCAGACCAGCCAGCCGGTGATGGTCGTGGCCACCAGTGACCGCAACTTCTACGACCGCTACTACTTCAACCTGTTCGCCAAGGACCAGGACCTGTTCGTCACCGCCGGACTCGGGCAGTACCCGAACCTGGGGGTGGTCGACGGCTTCGTCGCGGCGACGCGTGGCAGCGTCCAGCACGTGGTGCGCGCCTCGCGTGAGCTCGGTGGCGACCGGATGGACACGTCGGTCGGTCCGATCTCGGTGAACGTGATCGAGGGCCTGAAGCGGCTACGGCTGCGGCTCGAGCCGAACGAGGGACCGATCGAGCTCGACGTCGAGTGGACCCCGTCGATCCCGGCGTTCCTCGAGGCACGACACGTCAACCGGCGCGGCGTGCGGATCACCACCGAGACCTCGCGGTTCGCGCAGACGGGGTTCTGGTCCGGGACGATGAGCATCGACGGCACGACGTTCGAGGTCGAGCCGACGCGCTGGTGGGGCGGTCGGGACCGCTCGTGGGGCATCCGGCCGGTCGGCGAACCCGAACCCGTGGTGCGCCGGGCGGGGGAGGAGACCGGCGGCTTCCTGTGGCTGTACTGCACGATGCAGTTCGAGAGCTCCACCGTCATCTGCATCCTGCAGGAGGATCGGCACGGCGCGCGCAGCCTCGAGCAGGCGGTGCGGGTGTGGACGGACCCGGCTCGCGAGCCGGAGGCCTACAGCCACATCGAGCACGACATCGAGTTCGTGAGCGGCACGCGGCGGGTGGAGGTGCTCCGCCTGCACATGCGCGACGGGAACGACCGGTCGATCACCATCGAGGGCCGGCCGTTCGGCGCGAGCTACCTCTCGCTCGGCACCGGGTACGGCGCGGAACGAGAGTGGCGCCACGGGATGTACCAGGGCCCGGAGACCGTGCAGCACCGCGCCTACGACCTGTCCGACGCCGACGTGATGCGCGCCAGCTACGGGCTGATCGACAACGTGGCCACGTTCGAGGTCGACGGTGCGCAGGGCTACGGCCTGTTGGAGAACGCCGTGCTCGGGCCGAACGACCGCTACCGGTTCAGCGGGCGCTGACCGCGGCGTCGACCGACGCCCGGTTGGGGGTCGCCAGCGCCTTCTGCCGAGCGGCGGCGACCATGGACGGGCGAGCGCAGATGCTGGCGACGGCGAGGTCGGCGAACGACTGGGCCACGGCCTCCGGTGCGAGGGCCCCCTCGGGTCGGTACCAGTGGTACAGCGCGTTGCACATCGTGTTGATGGCGGTGCCCGTGAGCTTGGCATCGACGCCCGGCCGGGCGGCGCCGGCGGCCTGCGCCTCCTGGATGAGCTCGCGCAGCATCGTGTCGCCCTTGTCGCGCAGGGCGATGATGTGCTTGCGCCGTCGACCCGTGAGCGCACCGAAGTCGCGGAAGAACACCGCGGAGTTGATCAGGTTCTCCGCGTTGCCGATCACGTTGTGGTGCACGAGGGCCCAGATCCGGGTGAGCGGGTCGCCCGCCATCGCGGCCACCACGTCCAGGTTCGAGGCGAGCCGGACGTGGACCTCGTCGATGATCTCGTACAGCAGGTCTTCCTTGGCGGTGATGTAGTAGTAGAGGCTGCCCTTGAGCATGCCGACGGTGTCGGCGATGTCCTGGGTGGTGGTGGCGTCGTAGCCCTTGCGGTAGAACGTCTCGGCGGCGGCACGAACGATGTCGTCACGACGGTTCGTGGGCTGGTCGCCGGTGCCGGCCACCGCGGAGCGCTTGGTGGCGGCCTGGCGGCGCGTCGGCGCTTTGACGGCAGCGGCGGAGCGGCTCGCGGCAGTGCGTTGGCCGTTCGCGGTGCGCCGCTCCGCCGCGGCCCGGGTCACCTTTGCTGCGGGTGGGACCTTCCGAGTCGGCATGCTGCGATGCTACGTGACGAGGTGTCGTTGGTGAAACCAACCGACTGGTCAAAGCGCCGCCGTGCCTGGCCAAGCAGCACGATCAGGAATTTGATTGACCGTTTGGTTTGCAAAGATCCGCCGACGCGGACTACGTTGGGCGACGGGGACGAGGAGGGGCTATGACCGCGTCTGTGATCGACACCGACACTCACTACTGGGAACCTGTGCAGGCCTGGAGCGAGTACATCGAGCCGGCCTACCGGGACCGCGCACCGGCATTCCACGACGTCGACGGCCGGCTGCTGATGCAGGTCGGCGAGTCGGTCTACCCGAGCATGCCGAACCATCCCGGCCTCGGGAAGGTGTACGGCGCCGAGGAGACCCTGCACGAGCAGACGAAGTTCGACAAGCGAGTGAGCACGGATGCCGAGCTGCGGTTGCGGGAGATGGACGAGACGGGCGCCAAGGTCCACGTGATCTATCCGACGCTCGGGATGGTCGGCTTCAACGCCGTGCAGGATCCGGCACTCGCGGCGGCGTTGGCACGTGCCTACAACCGCTGGTGCGCCGCGTTCGCCGGCCTGGATCCGCGTCGATTGAAGCCGGTCATGCTCCTGCCGACCAACCACCCCGCAGAGGCGGTGGAGGAGATGCGCTATGCGCGCGAGCAGCTCGGCCTGGACATCGCGTTCGCCAATCCGACGCCGCCCAACGAGGAGCCGTGGTGCCGTCCCGCCTACGACCGGATGTGGTCGGCGATGGAGGACCTCGACGTGACGCTGACGTGGCACGAGTCAGCGGTCGGTGCCGGGCCGACGAGCGTCGGCATCCACCGCTACTGGGGCGAGGGGGGCATGGTGTACCTCTGCGCGCACACCGTCGAACCGCAGCTGGCGACGATGGACATGATCCTGGGTGGCGTCTTCCACCGCCATCCGCGGCTGCGCGTCGGGATGCTCGAAGCGCACGTCTCGTGGATCCCGGGCTGGCTGCAGCTGCTCGACTACAAGGCGGCGCAGGGCCTCGTCGTGCGCGGCGGACCACTCGAGCTGACGCCGAGCGACTACTTCCGCCGGCAGGCGTTCGTCGCCTGCTTCGCCGACGACGTCGGCCTCGCCGAGACGGTCGCCTACCTCGGTGCCGAGCATGGAAACGTCGTCTTCTCGTCGGACTGGCCGCACAAGAGCCTCGACGACGTCGACAGCTCAGCGGCGTGCCTGCGCGGCCGCGACGACCTGTCCGACGAGGTCAAGACGCAGATCCTCGAGACCAACGCCGTGCGTTGGCTCAACGTGTGACAGAAGGAGAGTGGACATGACGGACCCAGCAGTCCTGTCGTCGATCCGAGTGATCGACACGGACACCCACGTGAGCGAGCCGTACGATCTGTGGACCTCGCGCGTCCCCGCCAAGTTCCGGGACCTCGTCCCGCACGTCGAGACGTGGGAGACCACGGGCAGCAAGCACTGGAAGATCGGCGACACGTGGCTCGCCGCGACCGGGTTCTTCGCCCAGGCCGGCCAGTCGGAGTACCCGCCGGCGGGTAACTACCGCAACCTCGAGGACGCCGATCCCGGTTCGTGGAACCCGAACGAACGGCTGAAGCGGATGGACGAGCACGGGATCTACGCCCAGGTGCTCTACCCCAACGTGATCGGCTTCGAGGCGCCGCTGTTCATGGACCTCGGCGACGAGCTGTCGATCATCTGCACGCGCGCCTACAACGACTTCCTCGTCGACTTCGCCAGTGCCGATCCGAAGCGCCTGATCCCGATCGCGATGGTCCCGTTCTGGAACATCGAGGAGTCGCTGGCGGAGATCCGCCGCGCTCGCGACGCGGGGCACCGCGGCGTGCTGTTCGCGAACAAGTTCGAGCAGATCGGGCTGCCCGGCTTCGCGGAGCCGCACTGGGACCCGATCTACGCGCTGTGCCAGGACCTCGAGCTGTCGATCAACTTCCACGTCGGCTTCTCGGGGATGCGTGAGGGTGTGCACACGGCGAAGAGCAAGCACGAGCGGGAGTCCTCGTTCGATCCGCGCCAATCGGCCCGTTCGACGTCGGTCGGGATCATGACGAACGCGGACTGCATCGCCAACATCTGCGTCAGCGGGCTCGGCGACCGGTTCCCGCGGCTGGCGTTCGTCTCGGTCGAGAGCGGCATGGGCTACGTGCCGTACCTGGTGGAGTCGCTCGACTGGCACTGGCTCGGCTACGGCGCGCACGAGAAGTTCCCCGACCAGAGCCTCCCGAGCGAGGTCTTCCGGCGCCAGTGCTACGGCACGTTCTGGTTCGAGCGCGGCACGCTGCCGCTGCTGGAGCAGTATCCGGACAACTTCATGTTCGAGACCGACTACCCGCACCCGACCGCGATGGCGCCGGGACCGGCGTCGCCGGCCGAGCGTCCCGCGGACCACGTGGCCAAGTACTTCCAAGACCTGCCCGAGGACGTGGCTCGCAAGGCGCTCCACGACAACGCCGCGCGGCTCTACCACATCGACTGAACGACACGGTCCGCAGCCGCGGGCCGACACGGAAGGAGCCCGGCATGGCCGAGGCATACACATTCCTGGACTACGACCTGCGCGACCACGTCGCGTACGTCACGTTCGACTCACCCAGCACGAAGAACACGTTCGCGCTCTCCCAGGAGTGGGAGCTGTTCGACATGCTCCGCCGCGTCCAGGAGGACGACGACGTTCGTGCCGTGGTGCTGACGGGCTCGGGCGAGGACTTCGGCGGTGGCAGCCACCACTCCGACGACCCCTTCGACGGTGCCAGCTACTACGAGCGATCACTGAAGCTGTTCGGTGCGTGGCTCGCGGTGGAGAAGCCGATCGTCGTTGCCTTCAACGGTCCCGGCAACCTGACGTTCGCGCTCCTGAGCGACATCGTCGTCGCCGAGCGCCACGTCGAGATCAAGGATCCGCACGTGATCCTCGGGGTGCCGGCGGCGACTGGGTCGTTCATGTGGCCGATGTCGACCGGGCTCGCCAAGGCCAAGCGCTACCTGCTCACCGGCACCGCGATCACGGCCGACGAGGCCGAGCGCATCGGACTGATCAGTGAGGTCGTCGACACGGGCTTGTCCAAGGCTCGTGCGGCCGAGATCGCCGTGCACATCGCAGGGCTCGACCCCAACGGCGTGCAGAAGAGCAAGCGCGCGCTGAACGAGTGGATGCGCCAGGCGTGGGGGCCGATCTTCAAGCACGGCCTGTCCCTGGAGTTCCTCCACTTCCCGGAGCACCTCTTCGCCTGAGCCGGTCATGGCACGACGTTCCGGCGGCGCCCATGGATGGCGGGTTCAGCGCCGGGCGTCGTGACCGTGCGCGAGCAACGTGTGCCAGAGGTACTTGAACTGCTGGGCGTCGGAGTCGGACGGATCACCGTCGGGTCGCGCCGGCGGGTGCGGCGTGGCCGCAGCGGCGACGCCGATCGAACGAGCGTCGACCACGCCGTCCTGGCGGGCACCGCGACGCGCGACAGCGGGCATCGTCGGGCCACGGAAGTCGATCGGCACGTCGGCCACGCGGAGCTCGGAACCGCCGTGCGTGCACAGGGCGAAGCCGTGCCGCTCGGCAGCTGCGGCGAGGTCACGTTCGATGTGGGTGCCGGCGAAGGAGGGATCGAGCACGACCGCGTCGACGTCCGTGGCGAGATCGACGCCACCGTGCACCTGCGCCTCGACGTATCCGTCGAGGCGTCGGGCCGGCGCCTCCGCGACGACGGGGCCCTCGAGCGAGTGGAGCAGATCGTCGACACCGAGCGCGCGCTCGAGCAGCGAGCCGGTCGCGGCCTGCTCGGCGAGACCGGCGAGCACGCTCCAACAGGCGTCGAACGTCCCGACGTCGTGCGGGCTGGCGTGGCTGTCGCCGACGCACAACGTGGTGCGGTGGCGCACGTGCGGTGCGAGCACGAGGCAGCACGAGCCGAACCGGGGCGAACCGCCGTGCGGATCACCGAGCAGATCGAACGCGCCGTAGACCGGCCGCTCGACCACGTCGGCGTCGGCAGCCTCGTAGGCGAAGCCGAACAGCGCGCGCTCGAAGCGCTGACGATCGCCACCGAGGATCGCGGAACGGCTGCCGTTGGAGATGCCGGTCGCCCACTGGCTGCGATAGCTGCCGTCGCGCAGCAGCCCGGCGGCAACCGTCGAACCGGATCGGGCGAACCGGTCCGGGTGGAAGTTCAACGTCAGCCGACCGGCGACCGCGAACTGCTCCGCGCGTTCGCGCAGCGCGGCCGCACGATCTGTGCCGACTGCTGCCGCCCACCGCGCCATGGCGTCGGCGCGAGACCGCAGCGCCCGTTCCCGAACGACGCGCAACGCCAGTTCCACTGCCATCGATCACGCGCTCCAACGGTCGTCACGTCGGCCAGCGCGCCTCCTCTCCTCGGTCGTCTCCCCTCGCGCCGAACGTAGCTCGGGAAGTGCCGCCGCGTCGCCGACGACGACGGGCTGGCACGTATCGGTGGCGGTCGACGGTGGGTAACGACTGCTCCATGATCCCGCAGTGCGCCGAACAGTGACCGAAGTGCACACGCCGACCAGTCAGGTCACCGCACGATGACGCAGCCAGCGCACGATCTGCCCACCGACTTCGACGTCGCGCTGGCCGACGCCTGCGCCGGGGGCTCGGCAGGCCTGACGTTCCTCTTCCGGCGCTACCACCCACGGGTGCTGCGGTACCTGCGAACCCGCGTGCCGCGGCTCGCCGACGACATCTCCGGC
>JAODBQ010000648.1 GCA_025464045.1 Ilumatobacteraceae bacterium | reverse complement strand
GGCCGGTCCGGCCGGCCAGACCGGCCGGACCGGCACCCCGCCCACGGCTGGGACGCGGCCGACCGGTGCCGGTCGGGTCCCCGGCGGGGCTGGCGGCGGTGGCGGCATCCTCGGGTCGAGCACTCCGAACGCCGCACTGACGGCGGCGTTGCAGGCCGACGCGGGCACGTACACCTGGGTCGCCGCAACGATCGGCGCCAACCAGGCGGCGGGCTACCAGCTCGCCAGTGGCGAGCCGGTGATGGCCGTCGGCGGATTCAACGGCACCGACCCCTGGCCGACATTGGCCGTCTTCGAGCAGTACGTTGCAGACGGAGAGATCCACTTCTTCATCTCCGGCGGCAACGGCGGGGGCGGCGGCGGCGGTTCGTCGAGCTCGAACGAGATCGCCAACTGGGTGCAATCCAACTTCACGGCATCCACGATCGGTGGTTCGACCGTCTATGACCTCTCGACTGGAGCAGCTTCGTGACCAACTCGCCCACCTTGCGCCGGCGAATCGCTCAACTCATCCGCTACGGCACGGTCTCGGCCATCTCGACGACGGCCAGCCTCACGGTGCTCACGCTGCTGGTGGCGAGCAGCACGATGCGTCCGGCGCCGGCGAACGTCGCCGCCACGATCGTCGGCACGATCCCCTCGTTCGAGCTCAACCGGCGCTGGGTCTGGGGTGGCGTCGGGCGGCCGTCGGTGCGGCGCCAGGTCGCGCCCTTCCTGGCGCTCACGCTGATCGGGTTGCTGCTCTCCACCGCCGCCGTCGGCGCCGCCGGGCGCCTGGCGACGGATGCCGGTTGGTCCAGCGACGCGACCGCCTTCGCCGCCGTCATCGCCAACCTGGCCGCGTTCGGTTCGGTCTGGATCGCCCAGTTCTTCATCCTCGACCGGTTGCTGTTCCGCCCGCTGCCGGTCGTGGCTCCCGTCACGGTGCCGGATCAGGTGGCGGTTCGCCAGCGGGGCTAGGTTCGCCCGCATAGAACCCGGTCAAGACCCCCGACGATGGATCTCGTTGGCCGTGGTCACGACGGCGGTGGTGATCGTCGCCCTCGATACGACCGTGTTGAACGTGGCCATCCCCACGATCCTGCGCGAGTTCCACACCACCCTGCCGAGCCTCCAATGGGTGATCACCGGCTATGCGCTGACGTTCGCGTCGTTGCTGATCATCGGTGGCCGGCTCGGCGATCTGTTCGGCCATCGCAAGATGTTCATCGTCGGCGCCGGCATGTTCGGCGTCGGCTCGTTGATCGCGGCCTTCGCGCAGGGCGTGCCGCAGCTGATCATCGGCGAGGCGATCATCGAGGGGATGGGCGCCTCGCTGATGATGCCGGCCACCCTCGCGATCCTGTCGACGTCGTTCGTCGGGCGCGAACGGGCGACGGCGTTCGGCGTGTGGGGCGCGGTCGGCGGTGCGAGCGGCGCGCTGGGCCCGGTGGTCGGTGGCCTGCTCACCTCGAACTTCTCGTGGCGTTGGTCGTTCGGGATCAACGTCATCGTGACCCCACTGGCGATCATCGGCGCCCTCGTGTTCATGCAGCCCGGGGAGCGCAAGCGGGAACGTGAGCCGCTCGACATCCAGGGTGCGTTGCTCATCGCCACGGGGATGTTCCTGCTCGTCTTCGGGCTGAGCGAAGGTGCGGTGTACGGCTGGGGCACGCCGTTGCGCGACTTCCAGATCGGCGGGGCGACGATCTGGCCTGCAAGCGCGCCCGTGTCGATCGTGGTCGCCGCGTTCCTGCTCTCGGCGATCCTGCTGACCTCGTTCGTCGCCGTCGAGCGCAGCAAGGAGCGTCGCAAGGCCGCGCCGCTGTTCGAGTTCGGCGAGCTGCGCCACCGCGGGTTCCGCTACGGGCTGCTGGTGACGGTGGTGATGTCGCTCGGCCAGTTCGGGCTGTCGTTCGTCCTGCCGATCTTCCTGCAGGAGGGCAAGCACCTGTCTGCGCAGGAGAACGGGCTGTGGCAGCTGCCGCTCGGGCTGATGGTGCTCGTCGGGGCACAGGTCGGCAGCCGGATCAGCCGGCGGATCAGCATCCTCACGGTGATCCGGCTCGGGCTCCTCTCCGCTGCCATCGGGTTCCTGTACATCGCCGCGTCGCTGAACGCCGACGTCACGTTCCTGCGGCTCGCTCCCGGGATGATGCTCTACGGGTTGGGGTTCGGGTTGTCGATCGCCCAGCTCACCAACGTCGTGCTGTCGGACGTCTCGCCGGAGAAGTCGGGCGCTGCCGGCGGCGCGAACAACACGGCCCGGCAGGTCGGGTTCTCGATCGGCATCGCGATCATCGGCTCGCTGCTGTCGTCGCGCACCGTGGCCGGCGCGGTCGAGCGCATCCAGGCGTCGGATTCGCTCAGCGCGCCCGTGCAGCAAGAGGCGATCGCCGCGGTGCGCCGGGGCGGCGTGACGTTCCTGCCGCCGGCGAACATCTCCGCCAACGACGGCAACGTGCTGCGCCGGCTGTTCGTCGACTCCATCGCCAGCGGAGCGCGCGTGCCGTTGCTGTTCGCGGCAGGCGTGATCATCCTCAGCCTCGGGATCTCGACGTTGATCCCCAACCCGGCGCCGCACGCACCGCTCGACCAGGTCGCGGTCGCCCTCGGCGACGAAGAGCTCGCCGTCTGACACGGGCGTGTCGGACGTCTGTGGGCCCATCTCCGGGACCGGTCATCATCTGACCGAGCGGATCGTGGTCGGACGATGACCGCAACGACGATCTCACACCGCTCACAGTTCCCTCACACCGCGGGCGTTGACTGACCCTCGCCCGACCGATCGGTCGGCACAAGCAAAAGGACAGCCATCGTGAAGATCGCCCACAAGCTCGGAATCGTCGCCGCCGCCGGCGCCTTGACCATCGGCGGGGCCGCCAGCGCGTTCGCCGCCGGCAGCGCAGGTCCGACGACCACAGCGGTCGGCGGCGGCAACGCCGCGAAGGCGTTCCTCTGCGCCCACCTCCCCGAGGTCCAGGCGCAGCAGCAGCTGAAGGAACAGCTCCTCGCCGGGCGGCTGACGCTGCTGCAGGAGGCCAAGGACGCCGCCACCGCCGCGAACAAGCCCACGGCCGTCGCCCGCATCGACAAGCGGATCGCCAAGAACGCCGCCGCGACCACCAAGCTCCAGGCCCGCGAGGCCAAGCTCCTCACGGCGTGCGCCACCCCGACCCCCGCGGCCCCGACCGAGGCCACCGGCTGACGCCACCGGCCGACTCCACCGGCCGACTCCACGCCGGGGGGCGACGGGTGCACCGTCTCAGTCCATGTCGAGGCGCTGCTCCCACGTGACGTCGCCCCACTTGGCGGCGGCCGTGGCCAGCTCGTCGATCGTCCAACGGTGGTCGACGCTGATCTTGTCGACGATCGTGTACGGCTGGAACAGGTGCACGGTGCCGGCGTAGACGAAGAACGTCTTGCCCGCGATCGGGCAGTCCGCCGTGGCCAGGTAGGCGACGAAGGGCGAGATGTTCCCGGGGGCGAACTTGTCGAAGCCGGTCTCGACGGCCTCGGCCTGACGTGCGGCGGTCCGCTCCTGCGAGCCCGGCACGGTGGCGGTCAGGCGAGTTGCCGCGGCCGGCGCGATCGCGTTGACGCGCACGCCGTAGCGCACGAGCTCCTTCTGGGCGATCTCGGTCATCGTCGCGATGCCCGTCTTCGCCGCGCCGTAGTTGGCCTGGCCGGCGTTGCTCAGCAGGCCCGACGTCGACGACGTGTTGATCACCGAGGCGTTCACCGGCTTGCCCGCCTTCGACTGCTCGCGCCAGTACACCGCCGCCCACTTCAGCGGCAGGAAGTGGCCGCGCAGGTGGACGCGGATGACGGCGTCCCACTCCGCCTCCGTCATGTTCACGATCATCCGGTCGCGCAGGATCCCGGCGTTGTTGACGAGCACGTCGAGGTCGCCGAACGTCTCGATCGCAGTGTTCACGAGGCGCTGCGAGCCCTCCCAGTCGGAGACGTCGTCGTGGTTGGCGACGGCCTCGCCGCCGGCGGCGATGATCTCGGCCACGACCTGCTCGGCCGGCGTCGCGTCCGCGGCGCCGGAGCCGTCCGGACCTGCGCCGAGATCGTTGACGACGACCTTCGCGCCCTCCGACGCGAAGAGCAGCGCGTGCTCGCGGCCGATGCCACGACCCGCGCCGGTGATGATCGCGACGCGACCTTCCAATGCTCCCATGATGTTCCCCTCACGACTCGTG
>JAODBQ010000630.1 GCA_025464045.1 Ilumatobacteraceae bacterium | reverse complement strand
TCGATCTGCATCGTGCCGACACCATCGTGCCTACACCATCGCGCGCTGGCGGTGGTCGCACCCTGCCCGCTGACATGTCACATGACCGGGTTGGATGAAGAACCCACCGGTTTGGGTAGTCGACAGGGCAGGCGGGACCGAAGGGGAGGAACAATTGAATGACGGAATCAACGGTCGTCACGATCAGTGACGAACGCGACTGGGACCGATTGCCCGCCAACGAGCACCAGCACCCCGGAACGAGGCAGCGCACCGTCGTGATCGGTGCCGGGCCGGCGGGTCTGACCGCCGCGCTGCTGCTCGCTCGCCGTGGTCACGGGGTGGAGATCCTCGAGGCCGATGCCACGGTCGGCGGGATCAGCCGCACGGTCGTGCGCGACGGCTGGCGGTTCGACATCGGTGGCCACCGGTTCTTCACGAAGGTGCCCGAAGTCGAGGCCCTGTGGCGTGAGCTGCTTCCCGACGACCTGATGCTGCGACCGCGGCTGAGCCGGATCTTCTACGAGGGCAAGTTCTACGACTACCCGCTGAAGGCCATGAACGCGCTGCGCAACCTTGGCGTGATCGAGTCCGCGAAGTGCGTGGCCTCCTACGGCTGGGCGCGGGTCAGACCACCGAAGGACCTGACCACGTTCGACGGGTGGGTGAGCGCCCGCTTCGGTCGGCGCCTGTACGGCACGTTCTTCAAGACCTACACCGAGAAGGTGTGGGGCGTGCCTGCCGAGACCCTGCCCGCCGACTGGGCCGCGCAGCGGATCAAGAACCTGTCGCTCGCGAGCGCGGTGATCAACGCGCTGCGGCCCCGGCGCAACCAGAAGGACATCGTCTCGCTGATCGAGGAGTTCCTCTACCCGCGCCTCGGTCCAGGGATGATGTGGGAAGCGTGCCGGGACCGGGCGGTCGAGCTCGGCGCCGAGCTCCAGCACGGGGCCCGCGTCGCGTCCGTCGAGCACCGTCACGGTGCGGCGGTCGCCGTCGTCACCGTCGACGGCGAGCGTCACGAGTGCGACTCGGTGGTCTCGTCGATGCCGCTGAGCGCGCTCGTGCGGGCGATGGATCCCGCGCCACCTGCCCACGTGCTGGCCGCGGCGGACGGGTTGCGCTACCGCGACTTCCTCACCGTCGCGCTGGTCGTGCCGGAGGACGCCGGGTTCCCGGACAACTGGGTCTACATCCACAGTCCGCAGGTGCGTCTCGGGCGGGTGCAGAACTTCGGGTCCTGGTCGCCGTACATGGTCAAACCCGGCAAGACCTGCCTCGGTCTGGAGTACTTCGTCAACGAGCACGACGAGCTGTGGGACATGGACGACCAGTCGCTCGTGCGCTTCGCCCGGGAGGAGCTGCGGCGCACCGGGCTGATCATGTCGGACGTGCCCGACGACGAGGGCTTCGTCGTGCGTGTCCCCAAGGCGTACCCGGTGTACGACGGCGCGTACGCGCGCAACGTCGAGGTGATGCGTCGGTGGCTCGAGGCGCACGCGGCGAACGTGCACGCCGTCGGGCGCAACGGGATGCATCGCTACAACAACCAGGACCACTCGATGCTCACCGCGATGCTCGCGGTGGAGAACATCGCCGACGGAACGGCGCACGACCTGTGGGCGGTCAACGTCGACGAGGAGTACCACGAGCAGTCGGCGACATCGGTCGCCGGCGCAGGTGCCGGCGGATCGGGCGCGCCGGCGACGGCCGCGGCCGGGACCGGCCGTTCCGCGCCGGTGATGGTCTAGCCAGTCGGCCGCGAGGACCCGACGGCCGACGAGCTCGGGTGTCGGGTCCTCATGCCGGTCCGAACCGCCACAGCGCGCCGTGGTCGGCGATCTTCGGGTCGTCGGCCAGCAACCGCGTGGCCTGCGGGCGCACGCGCAGCATCGCCGTCATCAGGCCCTGACAGGCCTCCTGGGTGGCCGGGTAGATCGTGCTGGCGATCAGCCACACCGTCGCCGCCGCGGCCCGGGCGTCGACGCTGACGGCGAACGGGGCCGCGACCGCTTCCCGGTAGCGGTCGGCGTAGTCCACCCAGTCGACCCGCTCGGGCCCGGCTCCACCCGGGTAGACGAGCTGGGTGACGCGCTGCACAGTCGGCGAGCGGTCCAGCAGCCGGCTGGTCGCCGGACCGAGCTGGTCCGGGCAGTAGACGACCACGTCGCCCGGGCGGATGCGCGGCAGCAGCGCAGCCGCGATCGGGGAGGCACGCGTGCGCGGCGTGCGAATCTCGTCGAGCGAGTAGCCGACGCCGAGGAACCAGCCGGCAGCCAGCACGACGGCGATGAGGCGTCGCGGGCGGATCGAGGCGATCCCGACTCCTGCCAGCAGCACCGCGAACGGGAAGGCGACGGCGCTGTAGCGCCCGACGTACGCGCTGCCGCTGAGCGTGCCGCCGACCACGGCGAGCACGAGCGAGCCCACCGCGGTCGCGGCGATCGCCCATCGCGGCACCCGGACGGCCCGCCACGTCTGGTGCCCGAGCACCAGGGCGAGGATCACACCGGCGGCGGTGAACGCGAGGAGCACGCCTCCGGCGAGCTCGGTCCTGTTCCAACGGAACGTCGTGTCGAAGATCGACGAGAGCTCCGCTGCTTCGGTCCAGGGCGTTGCGGTGTGGACCGACTGGTAGCGGAACTCCGGGAGCCATGGCAGCCACAGCACGACGCCGCCGCCGACGGCGAGCAGTGCCTTGCGGGCGGCGCGCCGCTGGTCGGGGTCGGCGGTGCGCGCCGCGGCCACCGCCAACACCGCACCGCCGGCCGCGACGAGGTAGATGCCCCAGTAGTGCGTGTACGGCAGCGTTGCCGCGAGCACCGCCACGGCGATGCCGCGCCGAATCGTGGGCGCCGTCAGCATCGCCGCCACGGCGAGCAGCGCGAGCGTCGCCTCCAACATCACGAGCGAGTACATCCGCGCCTCGCTCGCGTAGCGCACCGCGAACGAGCTCGACGCGGTGAGCACGAGCACGCACCACGCGGCACGCTCACCGGCGAACCGACGCGCGGCAACGACGATCGCGACGAGGAAGCCGATCGAGGTGACGACGGTGAGCGACCGCACGGCGACGTCGCCGGACCCGAACAGCCACATCCACGCGTGCAGGATCAGGTAGTACAGCGGCGGCGCACCGTCCTCGCGCAGCGCGCCGACGATCTTCGTCAGCGGCAGCCTGGCGATCGCCACGCTCTGCGCCTCGTCGAGCCAGAGCGCACCGCGCGGCCACACCCGCAAGAGCAGACCGGTGACGCAGACGACGCCGAGCGCCACCGACACGGCCGTGCCGCGGGCTCCGTCCGTCGGCCCGACCGCAGTGTGCTCGTCGGGCGTCCGCACGGGCCTGTCAGGCCTGTCGGGCCCGTCGTGCTCGTTCACCAGCGACGTCACGTGGCGAGTGTCGCAGCCGGAGCGCCGCGACACTCGTCGGCCGCCAGGTGGATCGGGATGTCGTGCCACGCGTCTCAGGCGACAGCGCCGACCCGCAGCCGACGGATCGTCATCGGGGGGATGCTCGGCCCATCGCGGGCGGCTCAGCTGACGCCGGGCAGCGCGTGGTACGCGTGGCTGACGGTCTCGCTGACGGTCTCCGCCACCGACTGGGCGGCATCGGCGATCGACGCAGTCGCCTGCTCGGCCGCGTGGCGCCCGCTCCAGAAGACGGACGGCCGGCCACCGGTGTCCAGCGCGTGGGCGAGGAGCCCGCCGAGCAACCCGGCGTTCTTCGCGAAGTGGATCATCTGCTGCTTGCGCTCCTCGCCCGACTTCTCCCAGAACCGGTGTCCGGCGAGCGAGGTCGGCACGAGCGACGCGGCCAGTGCCAGGGAGGCCACGCGGGGCAGGACGCCGAGCAGCAGCAGGGCACCGGCGCCAACCTGCACCCCTGCGTTGAACTTGACGAGCGTGACCGATTCGGCCGACACGCCGACCTGCTCGGCGATCGGGACGCCGACGGTCTCGGCCGCCGGGGCGACCTCGTCCGGTGCACGGAGCGCGGCGAGCCCGCCGAGGATGAACGGCGCTGCCATCAGCGCACGGGTCAGTGAACGAGGTCCGAGCATGGCCAGCACGTACCCGGTCACTGCGGAGGCCACACCCTCGGGGGTGACGCCGATCGGAGATCGTGGTCTGAGCACCCGCGGAACCTGGTATCAAGGACTCCATGCACGACCTGCCCGGATCGTCCGGGATCGACCGCGGCGTGATCCTCGGGGAGACCCCGGCGGACGCGCTGCAGGCCGCCGGCGTGGAGACCAAGCGGACGTGGGCGGACGTCCCCTGGCGCACGATCGTCGCCTCGGTCGGCGTGGTGCTGGCGACGTACATCGCCGTCGAGGTGGTGCTGATCACGGTGCGGGTGATCGCCTGGATCTCGATCGCCGCGTTCTTCGCGATCGTGCTGTCGCCCGCGGTGCGCATGGTGCAGTCGAAGGTCGGCGGCCGGCGGGCTCTTGCCACGGGGATCGTCGTGTTCACCACCCTCGGCGTCGTGGTGGGCCTGCTGTGCCTGTTCCTCCTGCCGGTGCGCAGCCAGCTCGTGTCGATCCTCTCGGACCTCCCGGGGACCGTGCGCGACGCGGCCAACGGCCGCGGAGCGGTCGGCAAGCTCGTCACCAAGCTGCACCTGAACAGCTACGTGCAGGACCACGAGGACGAGCTGCGCAAGGCAGCTGACAACCTCAGCAGCTCCTCGTTCGAGGTCGTCACCACGCTGCTGAGCGGCCTGATCGCGTTCATCACGATCCTGGTGATCATGTTCCTGATGCTCAGCCAGTCCGCATCGCTCGGCAAGGCCGCCCTCGGTCTCGTGCCCATGCGCCGCCGCGAGTCGGTGACGCGGGTGGCGGTGGATGCGGCTGCGGCGATCAGCGGTTACATGGTCGGCAACCTGTTGATCAGCGTCATCGCCGGGAGCACGGCGTTCATCTGCCTCGTCGCGCTGGGGGTGCCGGCGCCGTTCGTGCTCGCGATCTGGGTGGCGTTCGCGGATCTGATCCCACTGGTCGGGGCGATCATCGGCGCCGTCGTCGCGGTCGGCGCCGCGTTCCTGCACAGCACGACGGCGGGGATCATCGCCGTGATCTTCTTCGTGCTGTACCAGCAGATCGAGAACAGCGTGCTGTACCCGGCGATCATGGCGCGGCGGGTCAAGGTCAACCCGCTCGTGGTGCTCCTCAGCGTGCTGCTCGGCGTGGAGATCTTCGGCTGGATCGGCGCGCTGCTGTCGGTTCCCGTGTCGGGGGCGATGCAGGTGGCCCTGAAGGCCATCCGCCAGGAGCGAAGCCGGGAGAAGATCGTCGTGCCCACCACCGGCGAGGTCGCCGTCCACCATCGCCGCGCCAGCTGACGGCAGACGTCCGGGGCGAGCGCGCCCGTGGTCCCGTTGGCCCGACGCTGGGGCCGAGCCCCGCCCAGCCCTGGGCCGGTGCGGTTCCCGGGGCCGGCGTCAGGTGAACGCCGCCGCCTTGCCGGCGCAGTCGTAGATCTGGCCCCGGTAGCGGACCGGCAGACCGAGATCGGTCACGGCAGTGCACGACCTGCGCGCCTGGGCCAGGATGGCTTGCGGTCCCTCGGTTCCACGCGGCCCCTGCACGATCCCGTCGACGAAGAAGTAGCGGACCTCGCCGGCGGCGATCATCCGTGCGACGGAGCCGAGCGTGGCGGCCGGATCGGTGCCCATGAAGCCGCCGAGCGAGATGATCGACAGGCCCTGGTCGGCCATCATCCCCGACGAGCCCTGCGCGCTGGCCATCACCAGCTGCCACCTGCTCGAGCCGGCGTGCGCGAGGAGCCACGCCGCCAGCTCGGCGTCGCCGTTCGACGACGTCGCGCCGAACGTCAGCCCCGCCACGCCCTGGCGCGGGCCCGCTTGCGGCAACGTCGCGTTGAGGACGGCGTTGGCGGACTCGCTGCCCGCCCAGGCGGCCGGCGTCAACAGCAGTGCGGCGAGCCCGAGCGCAGCCGCGGCCGTGATCGTCGCGGTGCGGGCCCGGCGGAGGATCGCGAGCAGCAGCCACACGGCCGCCGCCATCACCACCGGCACCACCACCCAGCGCGTCCAGGCGTAGAACCCCGGTTGCCGTCCGCTCAGCTCCAGCTGCAACGCCACCGTGGCGGCGACCCCGGCGATCACGGCGTAGCCCCACCGGCGTTCGCGTCGCACCAACGGGACGAACGAGGCGACCCCGATGCCGACGAGCGCCGCGACCGGCGGCCCGAGCAGCGCGGTGTAGTAGGCGTGGAACGTG
The DNA here is from genome assembly GCA_025464045.1 of Ilumatobacteraceae bacterium. Lineage (GTDB taxonomy): Bacteria > Actinomycetota > Acidimicrobiia > Acidimicrobiales > Ilumatobacteraceae > JAODBQ01. Next base: position 1,185 of record JAODBQ010000630.1, on the reverse strand, counting down.
CCCTGCGCGTCGCTGAACACGTAGCCGACCACCACCAGCCACAGCGACCACATCACCAGCACAGCAAGCTGCACCCGTTGCCGGCGGTGCAGCCACAGCGCGGCGACGAGCCCGGCCAGCGCGATCGGCAGGAGCCACCCGATCTGGCCGCCGAGCGCGTCGCCGAGCAGCCGCAGCGGGCCGGGCCGCCCACCGAACACGCCGCCGGCGCTGCTCGTCGGTCCGCCCGGCACGAAGCCGCCGTTGCCCTCGACGCGACCGAGCCCGTTGTACCCGAAGATCAGGTCGAGCACGGTGTTGTCCGTGCTGCCGCCGACGTACGGGCGCGACGTCGCGGGCACGGCGTCGACGACGAGGATCCACGGCAACGAGGTGAGCAGCGCGGCCGCACCGAACACCGCGCCGTGGCCGATCCGCTCGCGCCACGTGCGCGCCCCGAGCACCACCGCCATGCCGAGGCCCGGCACGACCAGGTACGCGGCGAGCATCTTCGTGTTGAACGCGAGGCCGACGAACCCGCCGGCGAGCACCAGCCAGCGAATCGCCCGCGTGCTGGCGAGCGCGCGCTGGACAGCCCACACCGCGGCGAGCAGGAACAGCACGAGCCAGGCCTCGGGGAGGTTGAGCCGGTCGACGGCCACGTTCACCGGCGACACGGCGAGCACCAGGGCGGCGAGCGTCGCCGCCACCAGCCCGAAGGCGCGGCGGACGACGAGCCACAGCACGGCGACCGCGGCGGTACCGGCGAGCGCCGTGGGCAGCAGGATGCTCCACGACGAGAGCCCGAACAACCTGGCCGACAGTGCGCTGATCCACAACGGGACCGGTGGCTTGTCGACGCTGATGAAGCCGCCGCGGTCCAGGGCGACGAAGAACCAGTTGTGCCAGCTGCTCGCCATCGCGCGCGTGGCCGCCGCGTAGTACTGGTCCCCGAGCCCGTTCAGCGAGAGCCGCCACGTGTTCAGGCCGAGTGCGACGAGCGCAACGGTGACCAGGCTCGCGCCGGTCGCTCGTCGCGAGGGCGATGACGACCCGACCGTCGTCGTGTCGACCGTCGTCGTGTCGACCGTCGGCGGCGACGTGGCGACGGGCTGCTCGACGATGCCCGTGCGTGCGCCGGCTGCCGTCGTGCGGACGACTCCTGAGGGCAGGTCGATCAGGTGCGCGGGCGGCCAGAACCCGTCG
>JAODBQ010000602.1 GCA_025464045.1 Ilumatobacteraceae bacterium | reverse complement strand
CGCCGGTCCGCCAGGGTGAGCCGAGGCGCGTGCGCGGCCAGGGCGAGGCCGCGAACGAGGTGTGCCTCACAGCACGCGCCAGGTCCGCCTGATCTGGACGGTTCGTGCACGGCCGGCTGGAGCGGTGGCTCCCCGGTGCGCGTGACTAGGGTGTTCTCGTGTGTGGCGGGAGGCGTTGACGCTCGACGGGACGGCCACGGGACCGCTCTCGCCGGTCGAACTGCAGGCCGTCAGCATCGTCATCTGCACCCGCGATCGAGGTGCGCTGGTGATCGGTGCGGCGGCGTCGGCGCTCGCCAGCGTCGGCATCCCCATCGAGCTGATCATCATCGACCAGAGCCGCGCCGACGACACACGTGACGCGGTCGCCGCGCTGTGCCACGACCCGCGGCTGCGGTACGAGCGCAGCACGACCGTCGGTGTCAGCAGGGCCCGCAACATCGGCCTGCGCCTCGCCTCCCATCCCATCGTGCTGTTCACCGACGACGACGTGACGGTGCCGCAGGACTGGGCGCGCATCTTCGCCGGCGCGTTCGAATCGCTGGACAAGGTCGCGGTCGCGTTCTGCTCGGTGGAGGCGCGACCCCACGACACGGAGCTCGGCTTCGTGCCCGACCACATCGTCGACAAGTCGATCGTCGTCAAGTCGCTGATCTCGAAGTCCCGCGCCCGCGGGATCGGTGCCGGGATGGCGGCCCGACGCGACGCGGTGCTCAGCTTCGGGGGCTTCGACGAGGAGCTCGGACCCGGTGCGCCGCTGCAGAGCGGCGAGGACCGCGACCTCGCGGCGCGGGCGCTGACGCTCGGCTGGTGGGTGCACCAGACGCCGGACACGTACGTCGTGCACCACGGGTTCCGCACGTGGGACGAGGGCCGCGGGCTCACCCGCCGGGACTGGTACGGCATCGGCGCGGCGTACGCGAAGCAGGTGCGTGCCCTGAACGTGCAGATCGTGCCGGTGATCGCGCACGAGGTGGTGTTCTTCGGGTTGCTCCTGCCGATGTACCGCGCGCTGCGCGGCGGGCGCCGGGTCGGGTTGAAGCGACTCGGCTACTTCACCGCGGGGTTCGTGCGCGGGGTGCGCACGCCCATCGACCGCGGGACCATGCTCTACCGGCCGCGGGGACGTTCCAGCTCGTGACCGTGACGGTCACGGTCGTGACGCCGGTGTACAACGGCACGAACTACCTGGCGCACACGTTGGCGAGCGTACGCGCCCAGACGTTCGCGGACTTCGAGCACCTCGTCGTCGACGACGGCTCCACCGACGCAACAGCCGACCTCGTGCGCGAGTTCGCCGAGCGGGACCCTCGGGTACGGCTCGTCCAACAGCCCAACCAGGGCCTGTCCGCAGCCAGGAACACCGGTCTGCGCCTGGCCAGCCCCACATCGGAGTTCGTGCTCTTCGTCGATCATGACGACCTGATGCGACCGCGCAGCCTCGAGCTGTTGGTCGCCGCGTTGCGCGGCGTGCCCGGCGCGCTCGCCGCCCACGGCACGCCGGCCGCCGTCGACGGCGACGGTGAGGCGACGCCGCTCGTGCGCCCCGAGGCCGCTGTCCGCCGCACGGTGATCGAGCCGGCCCGGTGGTGGAGCCGTCGAGCCGACACCCGGATCCTCGAACCCAGCGAGCCGTCGGGTCTCGAGGCACTGGGCTACGTCCTGTTCATCTACACGCCGGGTCAGGTCCTCCTGCGCCGGGCCGAGCTCCAGCGCCTGGGTGGCTTCGACCCACTGCTGCGGGTCGCCCAGGACTACGACCTGTGGCTGCGGATCTCGGCGCGCGCCCCGATCGTCTACGTGCCGGACGTGGTGCTGGACTACCGCCAGACCAGCCACTCGCTGTCCGCGGATCAGACGACGACGCGGCGCGAGGACCTCCATGCGAGGTTCAAGACGATGACCGACGCGTCGCTGCCTGCCGAGGTGCGCGCCCTGGCCCGGCACCTGCACCGCCAGCACGAGTGGCACCGCGCCGGCGAGCGCGTCGGCATGGCCAAGGTCGCCCTGCGCCGTCGTGACGTGCGCGAGGTCGCTCGTGAGGCGGTCCGGATCGTCCGGTCGTCGTCGGAGGCGCTGCTCGCGGTGGTCCCGTGGGAGTGGCCGTACGCGCGGCGGGTGCGCCGCTACCGGAGGTCGATGGGCGGCGATGCCGGGTCGTGATCGACGGCCGATCGAACAGCGGCCGACGAGCGTCCGGCCATTCGCCGGACGGAGCGCGGGTAGGCGACGGTGATCCCGGCGACGAACCCGACCAACATCAGCCCCGCGTCGACGCGTCGACGACGCGTCCCGCGAGTCGGGAGCACGAAGTCGTGCACGTAGAACCGGATCGCGTTCAACGCGGCGCGACGGATCACTGGGCGCTCTCCGGGCGACTGGCGATACCACTTGTGGAGCACCGCCCCCCACGACTTCCCCCACGACAGGTACTGGCGGCGCAGGGCATCGAACGTCTGACGGTGCTCGTGGCGGACGAGCGCCGACGGCTCGTACACGACCACGCCCGCTCGGGCGACGCGGATCAGCATGTCGAGGTCGCCACCGCCCGCGAGCGGCGGCCCGGTGTCGAGCGCCTCATCGAACATCCCGGCCAGCTCGAACGCGCGACGGCGGAAGGCCATGTTGCAGCCGACCCCGATCGACGGGTTGAAGGGCAGCTCCGAGTGGCTCCCGTCGGTCACGGGCCCGGACGCCCAGCTCTTGAAGAAGCCGCCGCATCGCTCGAACTCCACCTGCGCGTCGGTGTCGAGGCGCAGCGCGAGGACGCCACCGGTGACGGCGAGCGCGTCCTCGTTCGCCTGCATCGTCCTGGCCAGCGTCCGCAGCCACATCCGATCGACCATCACGTCGTCGTCGACGAAGGCGAGCACTGCGCCGCGGCTGACCCTGACCGCGTGGTTGCGCGCCACGTCGAGACCCGCAACGGGTTCCTCACGGGCGTCGGCGCCCAGTGCCCTGGCGGCATCCATCGTCCGTTGGTCCGTGGAGGCGTTGTCGATCACGAGGACGTCGGCCTCGACCTCCGTACCAGCGGCGAGGATCGCTTCGTGGATCGATCCGATGCACCGCTCGAGCAGTTGCGGACGGTTGCGCGTGCAGACCGCGACCGTGATCGAGATCGGCGGTCCGTCGGCCGCGTCCGCCGGATCCCCGTTCCGTCGATCGATGATCTGCTCGGGCGACGTGGTGGTGGGCGGCTGCCCGTGCACGAGCGCCGAGCCGACCGGTACGCCGTGGTGCCGAGCCACGATGAGCGCACCGTCCGCCCATGTCCGTTGCGCAGGCTCGTCGATCGCCGTCCCGTCGGTGCACAGCTCGATGTCGATCAAGTCGTAGGCCATCACGATCCGTCGGGTCAGCTCGACGTCCCGCGTGACGTCGAGCGACGGAGCCTACTCGTGGGTGTCGTCCAGGCCGGCCGTGCCAGGTGGGTTGCTACGCTCCACGGATGCTGGACGGCGGCACCCGCATGACCCCCGCTCCCTTCGTCGGGACGGTGTCGTGACGGCGACCGACGTTTCCACGCCGGCGGTCTCCTGCGTGTTGATCTTCCTGGACGGGCAGACGTACCTCGACGAGGCCATCCGCAGCGTCGTGACGCAGGAGGGCTTCGACGACTGGGAGCTGATCCTCGTCGACGACGGCTCGACCGATGCGAGCACCGCGATCGCGGAGGCGTGGGCGGCGACCGACGTGCGCATCCGCTACGTCGAGCACCCGGGGCACGCCAACCGTGGCATGAGCGCGTCGCGCAACCTCGGTGTCGAACGGGCGCGCGGCATCTACGTCGGGTTCCTCGATTGCGACGATGTCTGGCTGCCGGCCGCGCTCGCTCACCGGATGCGAGTCGCCGCAGCCCATCCGGACGCAGAGATCGTCGTCGGTGGTACGTGGCGCTGGCACAGCTGGACGGGTGTGGACGGCGACCTGGGCCTGGATGAGCGGATGCCGTTGCCCGTCGCACCCTTCCTCACGACGATCGAGCCTCCCCGGCTGTTCTCGGCCATCTATGGCACGCCCGGTGGAGGACGGGTGCCGGCGATGTGCAGCTTGTTGATCCGACGAGAGGCCCTGCTCGCCATCGACGGGATGGCGGAGGAGTTCCGCGGTCTGTATGAGGATCAGGTGCTGTACGTGAAGGCCGGACTGCAGATGCGGGCGGTCCTCGACGAGCGCCCGCTCGCGTTGTACCGACAACATCCCGGCTCGACCTGCTCGGTCCTGATCGCCAACGGCGAGTGGAACCGGACGCGGATGACCCCACCCGCCCAGCGGTTCTACGACTGGATGTCGGCCTACGTGCGGGCACACGTGCCGGAACCGTCACGGGCAGGAGCGCAGGCGATCGTGCAGGCCAACATCGACGCCTTTCGCCCGTCGAGGGCCCGGCGAACGCGCGACGTCGTGGGTCGCCATGCCCCGCGATCTGTCATCTCGTTCGTGCACTGGAGCCGCGGGCGGTTCGGGTCGCCGCGGCACGCACACCCCGCGCGGCCGCTGTCTGTCATCGCCACATGGAGCGCGCAGTTCCTCGGGCCGATCGTCCGGTCGATGACCGACACCGTCGTGGTGGTTGCCCCACCGTCGGGATCGGGGCTGGGCGAGCCGTGGAGCAGTGAGCTGCCGCCTGCGTCGTTCGCTCGTGCCGTCGCCGTGTCCCGCTGTCGGCCAGCGGACATCGATCCGGCGGCGTGCTTCGATCACGTCGTCGTCCCGGCGTGCACGGCGCAGGAGATCGATGTTCGCGAACTGTTCAGCGCCATCGGCCGCCTGCTGGCGCCCGGCGGATCGGCCGTCGCGCTCCTACCGAACGCGGAACCGGCCGAGCTCGTCGCGCTCGCCGCCGAGCTGCTGCCTGACCTGCACCTGGCGCTCGAGTCGTTCGGCAACCCGATCACTGCGCAGGCCGTGGCGCGCGGCCTGCCGGCGGGCGACGTTCGTGGGGTTGCCATCGATCGACACGACGGCCAGACGCACGTGCTGCTCGGTCTGGTCCTGTCGTCGGTGAGCACCGACGATCGGGCGCAACGAGCAGCCGATCCGAGCCGAGCGGAGGACCTCGCATGATCGAACGGTTCGATGGCATCGCCAGCCGCGTGCCACCACGCCTCCGCGCGTTCGGCAAGCGCCTCCTGCGGA
>JAODBQ010000589.1 GCA_025464045.1 Ilumatobacteraceae bacterium | reverse complement strand
CCGGGCGCCGAGCAGGTGGGCGCGGTACGAGCCGGACGTGGCACAACCCGCGCCCACCTCACCGGCGCCGAGCAGGTGGGCGCGGTGCGAGCCGGACGTGGTACAACCCGCGCGCCCGGCGACTCGGGCGCTACATGCCGCCGAGATCGAGCCAGCCGAGGGGCGCACCGGACACCGTGATCGCCCCGGTCGCCAGCGGCCGGCGCCACAGGCCGAGCAGCACGTGCTCAGCCGATCCGCTGACCTCGACGACAGGCTCGACGGCAGGCTCGACGTCGTCCAGGTCGACGATGACACCGTCGCGCGCCGCGACCAGCCACTGGTCGTCGGTGTCCGTCGTGCGCACCAGGATCGGTGCCTCCGGCGCGACGACGCCCTCGCGACGCATCAGCCGGGGCAGGGCCACGGCGAAGTACTCGTCGATGCCGTCCGCGGCGAGGGCCGGATCGATCGTCGCGGCAAGGCCGATCGCGTGCTGCGCGTCCCAACGGTGCATCGCCGCCTCCTGCGCCTGCCGCCGCGGCCACACCGCGCCGACCTTGGGGACGGGGAACGGGTGCCAGGTCGGCGCCTCCAGGTCGAGCTCGCGCAACGCCGCCAACAGGCGCTCCCCGCCGGCGCGCAGCCACCGACCGAGCTCGGACGGGTCGTCCGGTGCCGGATCGTCCGCCGCCTGGGAGCTGCCCGGCTCGGCGCGGATGATCGCTCCCGTCGCCCAACGGTGGACCTCGCCCAGGTGGACGCCGAGGTCCGCCAGGCGCCACGCGCCGCACCACGGCACCGGCGCGTCGAGCGGCCCGGTGTCGAGCGCTGCGGCGAACGCCTCGATGTCGTTGCCGAGGTGGTCGAGGTACTGCTCACGATCCAGCACTGCGCGTTGCATCGCCCGACGATAGGCGCCCGCGCCCGTACCGGCGGTCGAGATCGCGCTGAACGCGACCACAATGGCGCGATGACCGACGTCGACGCCGCCAGCCTTGCCGATCGCATCGCCACGATGCCGCCCGCGCCCAGTCGGGCGTTCGCCAGCGACAACGCAGCCGGCGCGCTTCCCCAGGTGCTCGATGCCCTCGTCGCCGCGAACCACGGGCATGCGCTGGCGTACGGCGCCGACCGCTGGACCCAGGAGGCGGAGGCCAGGTTCCGTGATCTGTTCGGCGCGGACACGCTGAGCTTCCTCACGCTCAACGGCACGGGCGCGAACGTGATGGCGCTGGCCACGATGGTCCAGCCCGGCGACGGGGTGGTCTGCAGCGAGCTGGCGCACATCAACGTCGACGAGACGGGCGCACCGGAGCGGATCATCGGCGCCAAGCTCCTCCCCCAGCCCTCCGTCGATGGCAAGCTCCATCCGGATCAGCTCGCCGCCCTCGCCCACCTGCAGGGGGTGCAGCACCACTCCCAGCCCGGCGTCGTCTCCATCACCCAGAGCACCGAGCTGGGCGCGCTGTACACCCCCGACGAGGTCGCGGCCCTGTGCGAGACGGCGCACCGGATGGGGATGATCGTGCACATGGACGGCGCGCGCATCGCCAACGCCACGGCGGCGCTCGGCGGTACCGTCGCGGCGATGCGCTCGTTCACGGTGGACGCCGGGGTCGACGTCCTCAGCTTCGGCGGCGCGAAGGCCGGCCTGGCGTTCGGCGAGGCCGTCGTCTACCTCGAGCCGACGTTGGCCAAGCGAGCGATGTACGTGCGCAAGCAGGTCAACCAACTGTCGTCGAAGATGCGCTTCGTGGCCGCCCAGTTCAACGCGCTGCTGCACGACGAGCTGTGGATCCGCAGTGCCGAGCACGCGAACGCGATGACCAGCCGGCTGTACCGCCTGACCGAGGAGCTGCCGACGGTGGTCTTCGCCGACGAGCCGCGGGTGAACAGCGTGTTCCCCAGCCTCCCGCCGGCGATGATCGAGCCGCTGCGCGAGTGGTGCTTCTTCTGGGACTGGGACGTCTCCAAGGCGCAGGTGCGGTGGATGACGTCGTGGGACACGACCGTCGACGACGTCGAACGTTTTGCCGCCGGCGTACGACATCTCGTCGACGTTCATTGACCCTACCTTCGGAGACGTTTAATGTCGGAGGCGTCGGACGACGCGGGGGCGTGGTCCGGGCCAATGGGGACACCGTGAGCGCGCAGTGCGTCGCGGCATACGAGCAGGGGGTTCAATGGCTGCGGTCGAGAGCTTGTTCCAACGGGAGCTCACCGACGATCGGTGGATGAACGACGCGGCCTGCAAGGGCCTCACTCACCTCTTCTTCGCGCCGCCCGCGGAGCGTCCGCAGGCGAGGGATCGTCGGGAGACGATGGCTCGGCAGGTGTGTGGGAGCTGTTCGGTGCACCACATCTGCCAGCAGTTCGCGCGCACGAACCACGAGTACGGGTTCTGGGGTGGCGAGAGCGAGGACGAGCGCCACACCGCCGGCTACCGCTTGATCGCCCCGATCGGCGTTCGCGCTCGCGGCGCGGGCTGAGCATCGCGCCAGGCGCCGCACGCCGCGCCACCGAACGCGTCGCGCGCTCGCCCCGTTCGGGATCACGGCCGTCCGGCAGCCCCCTACGATCGGCGGCATGACCGAGCACGGCGAGCGAACCACCCGGCACGGATGAACGAGTCGACGCGGCACCTCACCGCGGTGCACGCGGCATGGGCCGCGTACGCCGATGCCACCCGGCGGCAGATCGTGCGGGTCGAGGAGGTCAGCGCCAACGTCTCCACGAACCGCGTCTACCGGCTGTTCCTCGATGATGGCTCGACGCTCATCAGCAAGGTCTCGTCGTACGGCTCGTACTTCCTCTTCGTCGAGGACCACGACCGCCTCAGCCGCTGCGCCCGGCTTCTGGACGGCAGCCGCTTCGGGGGGATGCTCGCCGACGTGTGGCTGCGCGACGGGCGGATCTTCACCTGGTACGAGCAGAACATGTGGGCCGTCTTCTACGACGACGTGCCTCGCCGCGAGGCGCTGCCGCGCGTCCTCTCCGCGGCGCAGACGGCCAACCTCGGCCGCGAGATGGCCGAGTTCCACCTCGCCTGCACCGACATCGCCCCGTCGATCCCGGCCGGTTCGAAGACGATCAAGAGCGATGCGATCCACCTGCTCGATCTCCTCGAGAGCCCGTTCGCGCCGCGCAACTTCGAGCTCCCGCCGGAGTCGATCGGCGTCCTGTGGCGCCACACCCACCGCTTCCTGGAACGGCTGATCGAGGTCGGCTACGACGAGTGGCCGAAGATCCCGGTGCTCGTCGACTGGAACCTCGGCAACTTCTCGGTGGCCACCGGCAGCGACGGCACGTTCCGCCTGTTCAGCCGGTGGGACTACGACTGGTTCCGCATCGAGCCCCGCCTGCTCGACTTCTACTTCCTGTCGAGGGCCTCGAGCCGCACCGGCGACCGCACCCAGTTCACCTACGGGCCGCACACGCTGGTCGAGCCGACCTTCCTCGGCTTCCTGCGTGCGTACCGCGAGGTGTTCCCGATGAGCGCGGAGGAGGTGCTCTTCCTCCCGGACGTGTACCGCTTCTTCATCCTCAACTACGTGGTGCGCGAGGGCGCCCGCTTCTTCCGGCCGGACTTCTGCGCGACGTTCCGCAACGAGGCCGTGCACACCTACCTGCCGGCCTTGGATGCACTCGACGTCTCGCCGCTGATGCACACTTGAGCCATGTCTGCGGCCACGAGCGTCTCGATGAACCCCGACGAAGCGGGGACCGTGTTCACCACGCCAGCGGCGTACGCCGACGACGCCTCGTTCCACCAGGCGTGCGCCGTGCTGCGGCGTGAGGACCCGGTGCACCTCGTCAGCCAGGACCCGCTCTTCGCCCCGTTCTGGGCGATCACCAAGCACGCCGACATCATGGAGATCGAGGCCAAGCCGAACCTGTTCACGAACGCGCCGTTCCCCGTGCTCGGCAACATCGAGTCACAAGACCACGCCCGTGCGCAGGGCGACATGCTGCGGACGCTGATCCACATGGACGACCCCGACCACCGGGTGATCCGCGAGGTCACGGCGGAGTGGTTCCTGCCGCGCAACCTGGAGAAGCTGCAGTCCCGGCTGGCCGGCTTGGCCGCCACCACGGTGGACGGGATGTTCGACCTCGGCGGCCGGTGCGACTTCGCCCGCGACGTGGCGATGAACTTCCCGCTGAGCGTGATCAACGGGATCCTCGGCCTGCCGGAATCCGACTTCGGGCGGATGTTGATGCTCACCCAGGAGCTGTTCGGCTCCGCCGACCCCGAGATGCAGCGCGGCACCACCATGGAGGACCTGCAGAAGGTCATCATGGAGTTCTTCGTCTACTTCGGCGAGCTCACCGCGGCCCGCCGAGCAACCCCGACGGACGATCTTGCGTCGGTCATCGCCAACGCGACGATCGACGGCCGGCTGCTCAACGACCTCGAGCTGATCTCGTACTACGTGATCATCGCCACGGCGGGCCACGACACGACGTCCTCGGCGATCGCCGGCGGGCTGCAGGCGCTGATCGAGCACCCCGACCAGCTGCAGCGCCTGCGCGACGAACCCGGGCTGATCCCCAAGGCCGTGGACGAGATGATCCGCTGGACCACGCCCGTCAAGCACTTCATGCGCACCGCCCAGGAGGACTACGTGCTGCGCGGCCGCTCGATCGCCAAGGGCGATTGGCTGCTGCTCTCGTACCCGTCGGGCAACCGCGACGAGGACGTGTTCACCGACCCGTTCACCTTCGATGCCGGACGATCGCCGAACAAGCACCTCGCGTTCGGGTTCGGGGTGCACTTCTGCCTGGGGGCGATGCTCGCCCGAATGGAGATGAAGGCGCTGTTCGCCGAGCTGATCCCCCGCCTCGACGACATCGCACTCGCCGGCGAGCCGGCGCTGATGCAGACCCTGTTCGTCGGTGGTCACAAGCGGCTGCCGATCCAGTACAGCATGCACCGCTGACGAACGGCGTACGGATGAGCCGGTTCGACGTCTGCGTGGTCGGCAGCGCCAACCTCGACCTCGTCGCGCGCACCTCGCGCCTGCCCGGTGCCGGCGAGACCGTGCTCGGTTCCGACTTCGCGGAGCACGCCGGGGGCAAGGGCCTCAACCAGGCGGTCGCCGCGGCACGGGCCGGCGCGCAGGTGGCGTTCGTCGGGGCAGTCGGCACGGACGCCGCCGGAGAGCAGCTCCTGGCGGTGATGGCGCTCGACGGCATCGACGTGACCCGGGTCGAGCGGGTCGCCGCACCGACGGGTCGAGCCTTGATCGGCGTCTCCGGTGCGGGCGAGAACTCGATCATCGTCGTCCCCGGAGCCAACGCGACGGTCCGCGTCGACCAGGTGACGGCCGACCGGCTGCCCGGCGCGCGGGTGGTGCTCGTCCAGCTGGAGGTGCCGCTCGCGGCCGTGGCCGCAGCACTGGCCACGGCGCGCCACGCGGGTGCGATGACGGTCCTCAACCCTGCACCTGCACAAGAGCTGGATGCCAGCGTGCTCGCGCACTGCGACGTCGTCGTCCCCAACGAGCACGAGGCAGCGCTCCTCGGTGGGCCGCTCGCGCTGCTGGGCTTCGGCGCGAGCGTGGTCGTCGTCACGAAGGGCGCGGAGGGCGCGGAGGTGTACACCACCGACGGGATGTCGGTGCTCCCCGCGTTCGCCGTCGATGCCGTCGACACCACCGCCGCGGGCGACGCGTTCTGCGGCGCGCTGTGTGCTCGCCTGGCGGCCGGCGAGCGGCTGGAAGACGCGATGCGCTTCGCGATGGCCGCCGGCGCGCTGGCGACGACGCGTCAGGGTGCGGTGCCGTCGCTGCCCGACGAGGTCGCGATCCGGGTGCTGCTCACCAGCGCAGCGTGACGGCCGCCCATCCCTCCAGTTCGTCGACGGCGATCACCTGCAGCGGCGCCAGTGCGTCGACGACGTGGGCGAAGCGACCCGACAGCACCCCACTGATCACCAGCACGCCGGCGGGGCCGAGGACGCGCCGCAGGTCGCCTGCCATCTCGATGAGCGTCGGGGCGAGGATGTTCGCGACCACGACGTCGTAGCTGTCATCGACGTCACCGATCGGCGTCGTGCTGACGGCGATGCGCCCTCCGAAGCCGTTGCGCGCGGCGTTGGCCGCAGTCACGCCGACGGCGGCCGGCGACAGGTCGATCGCATCCACCCGGCCGGCTCCGAAGGCGCACGCCGCTACGCCGAGCACGCCGGAGCCGCAGCCGACGTCGAGCACCGTCGCCCCGGGGAAGAGGCTGGCGCGCAGCGCGCGCACGGTGAGCACGGTCGTCGGGTGGTTGCCGAGGCCGAACGTGGCGCCTGGCTCGATGCGCAGGACGACGGTGCCCGAAGGCGCCTCGACAGGGATCCACGCCGGGCAGATCACCACGTCGTCGGCGACCCACGTCGGCGTCACGTGCGCCCGCCACGTCTCTGCCACCGTCTCGTCGACCTCCACGAGCCGCCACCGCCAACGTGCCGGAAAGCCCTCGGCGGCCTTGGCGACGGTGTCGGCGTCGTCGCCCAACGACGTCCACAGCTCGACGTAGTGATCGTCGATCCGGTGTTCGCCGTCGCGTTCCTCGATCGCCACGACGCCGAGCGCCCACAGCGCGTCGCTCGCCAGCTCGACCTCGCCGGCCGGCAGCGCGATCACCAACGCCAGCATCAGTCGATCCGTCGCAGCTCGGCGCGGAACCGCTGTGCACGTTTGAGGTAGGTCTGCACGCCGTGGCTGATCATCTCCGGCCGGGCGCGCCCGAGCTTGATGGTGGCCGGGCTGCCGACGGCGATCGCCCCGCTCGGCACGTCGGTGTCATCCAGCACGACGGAGTTCGCGGCGACGATCGCCCCGGTGCGCACGATCACGCGGTGCAGCACGATGGACGCGTTGCCGATCAGGCAGCCCGATTCGACGGTGCAACCCTCGAGGTGGACGAGGTGCCCGACCACGCAGTCGTCGCCGACGACGGTGGGGTTCTCGAGCGTGGTGTGCAGCACGCAGTTGTCCTGGATGCTCGTCCGCTCCCCGATGTGGATCTCACCGTCGTCGGCGCGCAGGACC
>JAODBQ010000548.1 GCA_025464045.1 Ilumatobacteraceae bacterium | reverse complement strand
CCATGGTGGCCTCGGAGCAGCACTTCAGCGGACGGGTCGTCGCGGGGCGATACCGGCTCGGGCCCCGCCGCGGGTCCGGCATCGACGCCGCGGTGTTCGACGCGTTCGACCAGCGCATGCAGCGGGTCGTCTCCCTCCAGGTGGTGCATCCGGACATCTCCACCGGCACCGACTTCCGCGATGCGTTCCGCCCGACGATGGAGATCGCGGCGGGCCTCGACCACCCCAACGTGGCCACGATCTACGACTTCGGTTCCGACGACTGGAAGGGCCGCGAGACGTTCTACGTCGCGGTCGAGCACCTCAGTGGCGGCAGCCTGCGCGACGTGCTCGACCGGGGTCGCACGCTCACGCCCTCGCAGACGTTGTCGATCGGCCTGGACGTGCTGCGCGCGCTCGAGGTCGTCCATCGCGCCGGGCTGATCCACGGCGACGTCAGGCCGTCGACGATCGTGTTCGGTCAGGACCGCCAGCTGAAGATGATCGACGTCGGCCTCGGCCAGTTGCTGGCGCGGATGCTGTGGTCCGACGTCGTCCACGTCAGCATCGAGCGGGCGATGTACGCCTCGCCGGAGGTGGCGGCCCGGGAGCAGGCGGTCCCCAAGAGCGACGTCTACTCGCTGTCGCTGACGATGCTCGAGTGCGTCACCGGGCACGTGCCCTTCGTCGGCGATTCGACGGTCGCGACGCTGTCGAACCGGGTCGGCCGGCTGCTGCCGGTGTCGGCCGACCTCGGCGCGCTCGCCTCGGTGCTGGAGCGCGCCGGGCGGCCGGACCCCGAGGGCCGGTTCACCGTGGCCGAGTTCGGCCAAGCGCTCGTGCGCACGGCACCGAAGCTGCCGCGGCCGGCGCCGATCGCCGTGCTCGGCGCGAGCCTGTTCGACCGGGACGCCACCCGTGGCCTGATGCGGCCCGCAGCGGTACCGCACGTCGCGCCCGCCGCCCAGCCCGTCGCCCCGCCAGCGGATGCGCCCGCCGCGGATGTGCCGACGGCGGATGCGGGGACGGCACCAGCTCCGGCTGCGGACCCCGCGTCGCCGATCCACGATCCGCTCATCGCGGCCGCCTCGGCGATCACCGGCGCGGCCCCGGGTCCCGAGCCGGCCGCTGCCGCGCCACCGGTCGATGAAGAGCCCGGGTCCGAGCCCCAGCCAGAGGATGAGCCGACCGGCGCCGCGCCACCGGTCGCATCGGAGCCGGCGAACGACGCGCTGGCCTGGGCCTCGAAGCTGCCGAGCGGCGAGGCAGCGTCACTGCCACCTCCGGGCACGGGCGACCGCGACGGTGGCGACGACCTCTTGTCCACGCAGGCGATGCCGCGCGTCGAGTCGCCGCCGACGGAGCTGATCCGCCCCCCGGCCGAGCCCGTCCCGGAGCCCACGCGGCTGATGCCGGCGATCGTCGCCGAGCCGACGCAGGTGATCCCGACCGTCGTGCCGGCACCGGTGCTCTACGACGAGGAGCACCCGCCCCGTCGCCACCGCAGCAGGTGGTGGTGGTTCATCCCGATCCTGCTCGTCCTCGCCGCGGCCGGTGGAACCGTCGCCTACCTGGTCAACCGCACGGTGTCGCACAGGGTGCCGGACCTCACCGGCCTCAGCCAGGGCGCCGCGCTCAACCAGGTCTCCGGGCTCGGCTGGACGACGCTCACGCCGCAGGAGGCGAGCGAGACCGTCGCGATCGGCCAGGTGATCCGCACCGATCCGGTGCCGGGCACCAAGCTGAACGAGGGCAGGTCGCTGACGATCGTGGTCAGCACCGGTCCCGCCCCGCGTCCCCTGCCCGAGTTGAAGGGCCTCACCCTCGATGCCGCGACCACCGCGCTGACCAGCCTGGGTTTGAAGATCCAGCAGGGTGACGCGGTGTTCGACGACAACGTCCCCTCCGGATCGGTGGTCGCCTGGATGGTGCCGGACCAGCCCAACCTGGTCGCCGGCAACACCGTCACCCCGGGTGTCACGGTGCAGGTCCAGCTGTCCAAGGGGCCCGCGCCACGGCTGCCGGAGCTGAAGGGCCTGACGCTGGACGCGGCGACGCAGGCGCTCGCCGCACAGCAGCTGAAGATCGCCCAGGCCGCGCCGGCGAACGACGAGGCGGTGCCCACCGGGCAGGTGCTGACCTGGTCGATCCCCGGCCATCCCGAGCTGATCGCCGGGTCCGTCGTCGATCCGGGTGTCGTCGTCCAGGTGGTGCTCTCCGCCGGTCCCGCGCCGCGCACGGTGCCGTCGCTCGCGGGGAAGTCGGCGGTGGACGCCCAGGCCGCGATCGAGGGGCTCGGGCTCGTCTACGCGCAGCTGCCGGACCAGTTCAGCCCCACCGTGCCGGCCGGCACCGTCGTCAGCCAGGATCCCGCCGCGAGCAGCCAGGTCCCCAAGGGCAGCACGGTCAGCGTGGCGATCTCCAAGGGTCCCGACGTCGTGGCGATGCCCGACCTCACGAACCAACCCCTCCAGCCGGCGCAGAACGCGCTGTCCGCAGCGGGCCTCGGGGTCGGCACGGTCACCGGCAACGCGAACGGTGTGGTCACCGCGGCAACGGTCGCGGGGCTCGGCGTCACGCCCGGGCAGCTGCTGCCGCGTGGCACCGCGGTTGACCTCTCGCTCACCTGAGTTCCACCTTCGCGAGGTCGCTGGCTAACGTGCGCCACGCACAAGGAGGTGTTCCATGGGGTCGTTGGACGGACGAGTCGCCATCATCACAGGAGCGGGTCGGGGGATCGGTCGCGAGCACGCGCTGTTCTTCGCCGGGGAAGGCGCCAAGATCGTCGTCAACGATCTCGGTGGTGCCAACGACGGTTCGGGTTCCGATCAGACGCCTGCCCAGCAGGTGGTCGCCGAGATCGAGGCGATGGGCGGCGAGGCCGTGGCCAACGCCGACAACGTCGCCGACTGGGAAGGCGCGCAGAACCTGATCAACACCGCGGTCAGCCACTTCGGCGACCTCGACATCCTGGTCAACAACGCAGGGATCCTGCGCGACCGGGTGATCGTCAACATGACCGAGGCCGAGTGGGATGCGGTCATCGCCGTCCACCTCAAGGGCCACTTCGCCCCGACCCGCTGGGCCGCCGCGTACTGGCGCGAGCAGCACAAGGCCGGCGTGGACAAGCCGCGCAACGTCGTGCACACGTCGAGCACCTCGGGACTCTTCTCCAACCCCGGTCAGGCGAACTACGGCGCCGCCAAGACGGGCATCGCCACGTTCAGCCAGATCGCGGCGAAGGAGCTCGTGCGCTACAACGTCAAGAGCAACTGCATCGCCCCCGGGGCGCGCACCCGCTTGACGCTCGCCACACCGGGCCTGGAAGACATCATGAAGCCGAAGGAAGGCTCGTTCGACCAGTGGGATCCGGCCAACATCTCTCCGCTGGTGGCCTACCTGGCGAGCGCCGACTGCGTGTTCAGCGGTGAGACGTTCCTCGTGCAGGGCGGCAACGTGACCCTGATCGACAGCTGGGCACGTGGCCCGCAGGTCGACCAGGACGCGAAGTGGACGGTTCCCGACCTCGCCAAGGCGCTCGCCCCGCTCCAGCGCTGAGGTGGTGCCGGTCGCCGGCCGGCACGACGTCGATCAGCGCGCCGGACGATCGGGGACGTCACCGCTCAGGCGGTGATGTCCTTGATCTCCCGCGCGATCTCCTTCGCCGTGTCGTCCTGCGGCATCGACGTCTGCATCGCCATCATCTTCATCATGTCGCCCTGGACCTTGATCCGCCCCGACATGAACGCCTGCATCCCCGCTGACGCGTCCAGGTCGACGAACAGCTTGAGTGCGGTGTCGTAGTCCGTCGTCACCGTCAGGTCGGGCGAGTCAAGCTCGCCGAGCTCCATCACCACGTTGCCGCTGGACGTGTCGAGGTAGGTCTTCACCGTGCCGTCGCCGAACGGCGCGTCGGTGATCACCTGGTTCATCCGGATGCTGGTGGTGACCTTGGCGGCGTCTGCGGCGTGCTTCTCGCGGATCGCCCTCGCGGCGTCCATCCACTCGGGTGTGAGGAACTGGTACGGCATGGCGGACAACGTAGCGTCCGCGCCGACCGGCGCTCGGGCGTGTGCCGAGCCCGTCGCGGCTGCGAGGACGAGGATCGGCCACGCCCTGAACCAGACCGCGCTCGGCCGTGGCCACATGTCGCACTGAACAACTCGTCAATGTGCTTGGTGTCGCTGGATGTGGCCGGTAACGATGGATCCTCGATGGCCCGCATCCTGGTAACCGAAGAGATCGCCGAAGGAGGCCTCGACCGACTGCGCGCAGCCGGCCACGAGGTCGACGTCGAGCTCGACCTGTCGAAGCTGCTCACCTCCATCGTCGGGGCGCACGCGCTGATCATCCGCTCCGCGACGCAGGTCACCGCCGCGGTGCTGGACGTGGCGACGGACCTGATGGTCGTCGGCCGGGCAGGCATCGGGCTCGACAACGTCGACGTCGACGCCGCGACCCGACGGGGCGTGATGGTCGTCAACGCGCCGCAGAGCAACATCGTCTCCGCGGCCGAGCACACCATGGCGCTGCTGCTCGCCCAGGCCCGCAACGTGCCCCAGGCGCACGCCGCGCTCACCGCCGGCCGCTGGGAGCGCAGTCGCTGGGAAGGCGTGGAGCTGGCCGACAAGACCCTCGCGGTCGTCGGGCTCGGCCGCATCGGCAAGCTCGTCGCCGATCGCGCACGGGCGTTCGGGATGCGCCTCATCGCCTACGACCCCTTCGTCTCCGTCGATCGTGCCCGGCAGATGGGCGTCGAGCTCGTTTCGCTCGACCAGGCCGTCGCCGAGGCGGACTTCCTCACGGTGCACCTGCCGAAGAACAAGGAGACGACCGGGCTGATCAACCGGGACCTGCTGCTCAAGGCCAAGCCCTCGCTGCGAGTGATCAACGTCGCTCGGGGCGGGATCGTCGTCGAACAGGACCTGGCGGACGCGATCACCGACGGCGTCATCGCCGGGGCGGCCCTCGACGTGTTCGTCACCGAGCCCACCACCGAGTCGCCGCTGTTCGCGCTCGACAGCGTCATCGTCACCCCGCACCTCGGCGCGTCCACGCGCGAGGCGCAGGACAAGGCCGGCGACACCATCGCCGACATGGTGCAGCTCGCGTTGGCCGGCGAGTTCGTCCCCTTCGCGGTCAACGTCGACGCAGCCGAGGCGAACGAGACGCTGCGCCCGTTCCTCCCACTGGCGGAGCGACTCGGCCGCCTGTTCGCGTCGCTCGTCGGCGCGAGCCCGAGCGTGCTCGAGGTCTGCGCCGAGGGCGACATCGCCGGGTACGACACGCGCATCCTCACGCTCGCCGCGATCAAGGGCTTCTTCAGTGCCTCCAGCGACGAGACGGTCACCTACGTCAACGCACCGCAGCTGGCGAAGGACCGCGGGGTCGAGGTCCGTGAGACGAGCTCGGCCGTCTCCGCCGACTTCGTCAACCTGGTCACGCTGCGCGGCGGTGGTCGCTCGATGTCGGGCACGCTCGTCGGCCGACGCAGCGAGCAGCGGATCGTGATGATCGACGAGCACACCTTCGACGTGCCGCCGAGTGACAACATGCTGATGGTCAAGAACGACGACCGGCCTGGTGTCATCGGCCTCGTCGGCACCCTGCTCGGCGACGCTGGTGTGAACATCGCCGACATGGACGTCGGTCGCGCGGCCGAGGCAGGCACGGCCGTGATGCTCATCGCCCCGACTGCCGTCGCGCCCGACGAAGTCGTCACTGCGCTGCGCGCCGCTCCCGGGATCATCTCCGTCGACCGCCTCGCCGGCTGAACGGTCCGCGGCGAGCCGGGTTCAGCGGTTGGAGAGCTCGCGGATCTGGTCGCGGGTGCGCTCCGCCTCGGCGCGCGCCGCGTCGGCGAAGTCCGGGCCGTCGCTCGCGTAGAGCACGGCCCGCGACGAGCTGATGACCATGCCCCGGCCGCGGCTGTCCGCGCCGGCCTCGACCGTGCCCGGCAGGTCGCCGCCCTGCGCGCCGATGCCAGGCACGAGGATCGGCACGTCGCCGGCCAGGGCGCGCACCTCCTTCAGCTCACCGGGGTAGGTGCCGCCGACGACGAGGCCGCACTCGCCGATCGCGCTCCACTCGGTGGCGACGCGCTGTGCGACATGCGCGTACAGCGGCCGTCCGCCGACGTCCTGGTTCTGGAAGTCGCCGCCGCCCGGGTTGGACGTGCGACAGAGCACGAACACGCCGTGATCCGCGCGGCGCAGGAACGGCTCGACGCTGTCGGTCCCCATGTACGGGTTGATGGTGACCGCATGCGCGGCGTAGCGGTCGAACGCCTCACGGGCGTAGTGCTCGGCGGTCGAACCGATGTCGCCGCGCTTCGCGTCCAGCAGCAGCAGCACGTGCGGGTACGTCTCGCGGATGTAGCGGCAGACCCGCTCCAGCGCTGGCTCGGCGCGCTGCGACGCGAAGAACGCGAACTGCGGTTTGAACGCGCAGACGAGATCCGCGGTGGCGTCGACGATCTCCTTGCAGAACCGGAACGTCGCATCCGCGTCGCCGCGCAGCACCCGCGGGTACTGGTCCGGATCAGGGTCGAGCCCGACGCACAGCATCGAGTCCGACGCATCCCATGCGTCCCGCAGCTGCTGGATCATGCCGGGCATGCCGGCGTCACTCCTCGAGCGTGATCGCCGCGGTCGGGCACATGTCGGCGGCCTCGCGGACCTTGTCGTGCAGCTCCGGCGGTGGTTCCTCCTGGAGCACGTAGAGGTACCCGTCGCTGCGGACCTCGAACACCTCGGGGCACACCTGCATGCATGTGCCCGTGGACGCGCACACGTCGAAATCGACCACGACCTTCATCCTCGACGGTCTCCTTTCACAGCTTCGCCCGACGGTAGCCGTCAGCTTCCGCATCCTCGATCCTGGCATAGCAGCGCACCGGTGTCGTGCGTTCGTACGAGCGCCCATCCGGCTCGTGGGCGATCCCCGACCTGGCGACCTTGATCGGGAAGCCCTCCGGGCAGGCAACCTCCATGGGCGCCACCCACGGTGGGGCCTCGCCCGCGTTCGCGTCCGCCGCGTTCGTGTCTGTCGGTGCGGGCGTCGCGAGCGTCGGGGGCACGAGCGGCGGCCATTCGGGGGTGGCGACCGGCAGTGCCTGGCGCCTGCGCAGCAGCAGCAGCGCGACGATCGTCGAGACCATGCCGAGCAGGAGCATTCGTCGCAACCAGCGCATCTGCAGCACCCTAGGCAACGACGCTCACGGCGCGGGTGGACGGTCATCGGGCGCTCGACGCAGATGCCGGCGGCTCGTCGCGCGGTGCCGCGACCAGGACCGCGGCGGCAACCGCGAGGTAGACGATCAGGCCGACCCGCAGGCCGCCGCGGTCGGCGAGGGCGCCCGTGATCACCGGTACGAACGCAGCTGCCGTGCCGATCACGCCGACGACGGTCGACACGGTCGCGGCCCGCCCCGGAACGAGCGTCAACGTGCGCAGGTGGACGTCCGCCCAGAGGATCGCCAGCCCGCCCCCGACCGCCGCCATGCCGACGGCTTGGACGACCACCGACATCGGCAGGACGGCCGCGGCGGTGCCGACGAGGATCACGAACGGTCCGCGGCGGCGGGTCCTCGGCGAGATCCCGACGCGCCCGACCAGGATCGAGCCACCGACGCCGCCGACCACGACGGCGACGGCGAGCAGCTGCGCAACGGCCTCCGACGCGCTGTCCGCCGCAGCGCGCGCGACGACGAAGGCGAGGAGCGGCTCGTCGAGTGGGGCGATCAGCGCCTCGATCGCGGCGAGGTGCCACACGTCGCGCCGGCGAGCGACGACGATCGCTTCGGCGACCATGGCCCGCATCCCGGTTGCTGCGTCCTGCGGCGCGGGGAAGTCGACGGTCGCGAGGTACGCGGCATCGCCGACCATGACCAGCGCGGTGATCGCGAACGCCCCGCGCCAGCCGACGGCCGTCGATGCGCCGAGTGCGAGCAGCAGGGGACCGATCAGATCGCCCACCGAGGACAACGCGTGCTGGCGTCCGAGCACGCGGTCGAGGGCGTCGTGGTCGAGCCGCTCGCGGTGCTCGCGATCGTCATCGTCCCCGCCGACGTCGGGGAGCTCGCTGACCGCGGCTTCGATCGAGTCGACGAGCAGATCGCTCGCGGTCCCGAGCGTCGACGTCGCGATCGCCAGCACGACGAACGGTGCGCCGAGTGCGTACGTCGTCAGGCCGGCCGCGACGAGCAGCGCGCCGGTGACGGCACAGACCCGACGGTCGGCGTGGTCGGCGAGCAGCGAGAGCGGGCTTCCGACGAGCGCGCCGAGGGTGAGCAGGCTGAGCAACCAACCCGCGCCGACGTAGCTGATGCCCAGGTCGCGGTGGAGGTCGTCGACGATGCCGGCGGGGAGGTACGACCACCACTCGTCGAACAGCCGCACGACGAGCGCGGCACCGACGACCGAGCCCGGCAGCAGCGCGAACGAGCGACGCCCGCGGGTCCCGAGACCGTCCGTCCGGCACAGGCCGCCGGCGATGCAGCGGCCGGACGTTCAGTTCGAGATCAACATCGACGCACGCCGCGACGCTAGTCCGATGCCGACTGCGCGCTGGCCGACGAGGCGGACGAGCGCGCCGCGCCCCGGTCGTCGGCCGGGTTGGTCAGCGTTGCTGGCGCTCGAGGCCGCCGAGGACGGCGCGCAGGGAGGCGGTGATGATGTTCGGGTCGGTCCCGACGCCCCACTTCACCTCGCCGTCGGCACCGGTGGGGGAGCGGGTCTCGACGTAGGCGACCGCGGTCGCTTCCGAACCCTGGCCCATCGCGTGTTCGGCGTAGTCGAGCACGTCGAGCTGCACATCGAGACCGCTGCGCAAGGCGTGCACGAACGCGTCGATCGGGCCGTTGCCGTGACCGATGACGGTGCGCGGCTCGCCGGCGACGACGAGCTGCGCGGTGATCTCCGTGCGCCCCTCGCTGTCGCTGCGCAGCTCGTGGCTGTGCAGCCGCAACCGTGGCTCGTCGGGCACGTACTCGGCCTGGAACGCATCCCACATCACGACCGGGCTGATCTCCGTGCCGGAGTCCTCGGTGATGTGCTGGATGGTCTTGGAGAACTCGACCTGCAGCCGGCGGGGGAGGTCGAAGCCGTGCTCGGTCTTCATCACGTAGGCCACGCCGCCCTTGCCGCTCTGCGAGTTGACGCGGATCACGGCCTCGTACGTGCGCCCGACGTGCTTCGGGTCGATCGGCAGGTACGGCACGCCCCACGTCGTGTAGTCGGCGGGCAGCGCCTCGAAGCCCTTCTTGATCGCGTCCTGGTGGCTCCCGCTGAACGACGTGTAGACGAGGTCGCCGGCGTACGGATGCCGCGGGTGCACGGGCAGGCGGTTGCAGTACTCGGCGACCCGGCGCATCGCGTCGATGTCGCCGATGTCGAGCTCTGGATCGACGCCCTGGCTGAACAGGTTCATCGCGACGTTGACGACGTCGAGGTTGCCGGTGCGCTCGCCGTTGCCGAACAGGGTGCCCTCCACCCGGTCGGCACCGGCCATGATCCCGAACTCCGCCGCAGCGACACCGGTGCCGCGGTCGTTGTGTGGGTGCAGGCTGACGACGACCGAGTCGCGGTTGCGGATCGTGCGGCAGAACCACTCGATCACGTCGCCGTAGACGTTCGCGGTGAAGCACTCGACCGTGGCCGGCAGGTTGAGGATCAGCGGACGCTCGGGCGTCGGTTCGATGACGTCCATCACCGCCTCGCAGATCTCGACGGCGAAGTCGGGCTCGGTGAGCGTGAAGCTCTCCGGCGAGTACTCGTAGCGGACCGCGACCTCGGGCACCGTCTCCTCGAGCTTGACGCACAGCCGTGCGGCGTTGACGGCGATGTCGACGATGCCTTGCTTGTCGAGACCGAACACGACCTCGCGCTGCAGCGGGTTGGTCGAGTTGTAGAAGTGCACGATCGCCCGCGGCGCGCCGGCGATGCACTCGTACGTGCGCTCGATCAGCTCCTGATTGGGTGGAGATGGTCAGCATCAGCTGCCACGGGATGCCAAAGTCTTGCTTGTAGAAGACCTTCTGGGCCAAGATGATGTCGGTGG
>JAODBQ010000529.1 GCA_025464045.1 Ilumatobacteraceae bacterium | reverse complement strand
GGCCCGCTGCACGATGCCATTCGTGCCCAGCTGGAGCAGCGCGGGGCGAGCTTCTGGAACCAGCTGCGCAGCTCGGCGCCGGGCGCCACCGACGCCGAACTGCTCGCGGCGTTGTGGGACCTCGTGTGGGCCGGCGAGGTCACGAACGACTCGTTCGCGCCACTCCGGGCGATGCTCGGCAGCAAACGATCATCGAGGGCCGCTACCGGCCCCACCCGAGGTCGGCCACGGCCTGGTCGCCTGAACCGCATCGGCCCACCGACCGGCGCCGGACGTTGGAGCCTCGTCGCGCCGCTCCTGCACCCTTCACCGACCTCCACCCAGGCCGCGCACGCGATGGCGTTGCAGCTGCTGGAGCGTTACGGGGTGGTCACCCGCGAAGCCGTGCTGGCCGAGGGGGTCCAGGGCGGGTACGCGTCGGTCTACGGCGTGTTGAAGGTGCTGGAGGAGCGCGGGCAGGTGCGCCGGGGCTACTTCGTCGACGGACTCGGCGCCGCGCAGTTCGCGATGCCCGGCGCCGTCGACCGGCTCCGTTCGGCGCGTGTGGCACCCGACGCCGAGCTCCATCCAGAGTCGGTCCCGGCGCCGATCGTGCTGGCCGCCACCGACCCGGCCCAGCCCTACGGCGCGGCCGTCGCGTGGCCGGGATCCGCGGGCAGGCCAGCCCGCGCCGCGGGGGCGGCGGTGGTGCTCCGTGCCGGGATCTCGCTCGTGTGGTTCGATCGTCGGTCTGGGCACGTGGTCATGTTCCCCGCCGGCACGGTCGACGGAGCGTGGGCGGAGGCGTTGGCGGTGCTGGTCAAGGACGGCCGGGCGCGCAGCGTCGAGGTCCGCAAGGTCGACGGCGAGCCGGTGGGCCCGACATCGAACGTCGCCGCCGCCCTGCGCGCCGCCGGGTTCGTGGAGGGCTACCGCGGCTGGACCGTGCGCGGCTGACGACAGACGGCTCGGCTGACGGCCGATCAGACAGACGGCCGATCAGAGGCACGGCGATCAGATAGAGCGCCGATCAGAGACACGCCGCGGCGCGCGGGTGCATCCCGCAGCTGGGCGTCAGGTCAGAGCAGCTCGACGGAGATCGGCTCGGAGCGGACGGCGCGCAAGCCCGCCCACGCCAGGTCCGCCATGTGGCGTCCCATCTCGTCGGGGTCGAAGTCGTCGCCGAGATCGACGAGGAA
This sequence comes from Ilumatobacteraceae bacterium, assembly GCA_025464045.1. Lineage (GTDB taxonomy): Bacteria > Actinomycetota > Acidimicrobiia > Acidimicrobiales > Ilumatobacteraceae > JAODBQ01. The sequence goes on along the minus strand of JAODBQ010000529.1, from coordinate 3,659 downwards.
GCGGCTGACGCCCTCGGCCATGCCGACCAGGCCCTGGGCCAGGATCCGCCGGTGGACCGGGTCGATGTCGACGGCGATCAGCGGGCTGATCGCCTTCGCCGCCTCGGCGGTGAGCACCCGAACGGCTGTGGTCGCTTCTTCGTTGCGGCTGGCCCCGGTGCCGTAGAGCAGCAGGAACGCGTCGTGATCCTCGGCCACGAACCGGAAGTAGGCGCGGAACCCGAGGTCGGTCATCTCCCGGCCGTTCGTGGCGCCGGCCGTGGCCTTGGTGATCGCAGTGATCAGCCGGTTGCCGACCTCGGCGAGCAGCGCGAGGTACAGCGCCTGCTTGGAGTCGAAGTGCTGGTAGAGCACCGGCTTCGTCACCCCGGCGGCCTCGGCGACGTCGTTCATCGACGTGCCGTGGAAGCCGTTGCGGGCAAAGACCTGGACGGCGACGTCGAGGATCTGCTCGCGGCGGGCGGGTGCGGGAAGTCGTGCGGTCATAAGGGAGTTACCCGAGAGTAACGGACGCCGACCGCACCGTGCAGGCCGGGTGCCGCCGGTCACTCGGTCGTGGACTCAGATGCCGTGCTCACGGTCGTCGCGCTCGGCCGCCTTCACCGCGTAGCCGAGCACGATCGCCGGTGCGAGCAGGACGGAGCCGGCGACCAGCGCGACGATCACGACGCTGGCGACGCCGCTCGAGAACCCGACGGCGAACCCGATCACGAAGGTCGCGATCGCCACCGCGTAGAGCAGATAGCCGATCCGGTTGGCGAGCAGCGTCCACTTCGCGACCTGCGCTCGGCGGGCGCGCACGGGGTCGTCGGCCGGCGGTCGGGCGGGTGGGTTCGTCGACGTCGGCACTGCCCCGACGCTACCGCTCACCCCCACGGACCGCCCGCTCCACGAGGCGCCCCGGCGCCCCCCGGACCACAGTCGGTGCGGCGTTCGAGCACAACGTGCCCACCGTCGCTCCTCCCCGCCCGCCCGCCGTTCACGGTCGCTCGGAGTCGCAGCGCCGTGGTCGGAGTCGGAGCGCCGTGGTCGGAGTCGGATCGCCGTGGTCGGAGTCGCTCGGTGGGGCGGGAGTCGGTGGACCGAGAAAATCGTGTCGAGCGACTCCAGCCCTCGTCTGCGACTCGGACCCCGGGGATGCGGCTGGCACCACCGTCGACGTGACAACGACGCCAGGCCGCGCTCCCGGGGATGCGGCTGCCACCACCGTCGACGTGACAGCGACGCCAGGCCGCGCTGCCGCGCCGCGGGCGCGGCGGTGCTCGTCCGCGACCAGCCCATCGACCGGCAACAGCCCGCGCGCCGGGCGGAGAAAGGGCGGGCGGAGGCGGGAGGCGTTAGCGTGACGGGCCGAGATGGAGCAGGTGATCGAACTCGTCGAGGCGGTCGCCGTGCTCGGCCGGTTCCCGGCGCTGGCGGGCGCCAACCTCACCGTCGAACGCGGCGAGATCATCCTGCTGCGCGGCGCGAACGGCGCTGGCAAGACGACGCTGCTGCGGCTCTGCGCCGGCCTGATCGGGCTCGAACGCGGGTCGGGAACGGTGCTCGGCTGCGATCTCGCCACCAACCGCGCCGCCGTTCGCGCCAAGGTCGGCCTGCTCGGCCACACCAACGGGCTCTACGGGGACCTCACCGTGCGCGAGAACATCCGCTTCTGGGGCGCCACCGTCGGTGCATCGGGCGACGAGGTCGAGTCGTCGATGAGCCGCCTGGGACTGGACGGGCGCCTCGCCACGGTGAAGGTGTCACGGCTCTCGGCCGGCCAGAAGCGGCGCACCGCGCTGGCCTGCCTCGTGGCCCGTCGAGCCGAGCTGTGGCTGCTCGACGAGCCCCACGCCGGTCTCGATTCGGCCGGCCGCGACGAGCTCGACGCGACGCTGCGCGCGGCGGTCGCCGCCGGCGCGACTGTCGTCGTCGCCAGCCACGAGCTCGAACGCGCCGGCAACCTGGCGACGCGCGTGATCGAGATCACGGGCGGCCTGGCCCAGCGACCCACCGACCGCGGCGCAGGACGACGAGCACCGGGCCGACGAGATGAACCGACCCGAACCGGCGAGGCCGACGACGCGCAGCGCTCGCCGGTGGAGCCGTGAGCACGCTCGCCGTTGCTCGGCTGATGGCGGCCAAGGACCTGCGCATCGAGCTGCGCAGTCGGGTCGTGCTGAACCAGGTCGTGCCGTTCGCGGCGGTGGTGCTGGTGCTGTTCGGCTTCGCTCTCGACGCCGACGACGTGCTCTCGCGGGTCGCGCCGGGCCTGATCTGGTTGGCGACGATGTTCAGCCTGCTGATCGTCGTGCAACGCTCGTTCGCGGTCGAGACGGCCGACGGTGCGCTGGACGCGCTGCAGGTGGCGGGGGTGCGTCCCGCCGGGATCTTCCTCGGCAAGACGGCGGCGTTGGTGGTCCAGCTGCTGGTCCTGCAGGTGCTCCTGGTGGCCATGGCGATCGTGCTCTACCAGCCCCCGAACGGCTCGTCGGGGGAGCGTCTGCACCTCGATCTCGCCGGGCTCGGGTTGTTGTCGGTCACCCTGCTGGCCGCTACATGTGGGCTGGCATTCGTCGGTACCATCTACGGCGGTCTCGCTGCCGGGGCCACCGGCCGCGAGACCTTGCTCCCGTTGCTGCTGCTGCCGGTGGTGGCTCCAGTTCTGATCGGTGCAACACGAGCGACCGAAGCGGCGCTCCACGTAGGAGGAACATCGATGCGCGAAGGATGGGCCTGGATCGCGCTGCTCGTCACGTTCGCAGCACTGTTCGGCATCGGCGGCTCGCTGGCCTTCGGCGCGCTGATGGACGACCAATGAGCGAGACCTCGAGCGACTCGTCACCCGACGCGACGACCGACCACCGGACCGTGACCGGCCGGCGCGACGGTGCGGGCGCCGTGCGGCGCGGCGGCCCGACGTCGACGACGTTCTCCCGGGCGCTCGGGCTGGCGATCGTCGTCGGGCTCGTGTGGTTCGTCGCGTTCGGTCTGTTCTTCTCGCCGAACGACGAGGTGCAGGGCAAGGGCGTGCGGATCCTCTACATCCACGTGCCCACGGCCTGGCTCGCCTACCTCGCGTTCATCGTCACGGCCGTTGCCAGCCTGGCGTACACGTGGAAGCGCACGCGCAGCCTGACGTGGGATCGCATCGCCGGCGCCAGCGCCGAGGTCGGGGTGCTCTTCATGGGCATCACCCTGCTCTGCGGCAGCCTGTGGGGCCGCCTCTCGTGGGGCACGTACTGGGTGTGGGACTCGCGGGTCACGACCACGGCGTTCCTGTTCGTCACCTACATCGGCTACCTCGCCGTGCGTGGGCTCGGCGGCAGCCACGAGCAGCGGGCACGGCGCAGTGCGGTGATCGCGCTCCTCGCCGTGCTGGAGATCCCGCTCGTGCACTTCAGCGTGACGTGGTGGCGCCCGTTGCACCAGGGCGAGAGCGTGACGTCGGGCAAGCTCAGCGGGCTGATGCTGTTCAGCTTCTTCATCGGGATGGTCGTGTTCACGATGCTCTACGTGTGGCTGGTGCTGCACCGCCAGCGGGTGATGGCCCTGGAGGACGCGCTCGAGGATCGTGGTCTCGAGGACGCCCTCGCCGAGCGGCGTCGAGAAGCCGCGGGCAGCATCGACCCAACCGCGGGCAGCATCGACCCAACCGTGGGCAGCATCGACCCAAC
>JAODBQ010000515.1 GCA_025464045.1 Ilumatobacteraceae bacterium | reverse complement strand
TCCGTACCTCTCCAGCGCCTTCTCCAACGTCACGATCCTCGACCGGCCGCCCGACATGGACCGGCTGCTGCGCCGGTTCGAACGGGCGACGCATGGCTTTCCCCGGCTGCGCCATCGTGTCCAGCCGGCACCGGCGAACCTCAGCACGCCGACGTGGGTCGACGACCCCAACTTCGATCTGCGGTTCCACGTCCGTCACATCGCGCTCCCCAAACCCGGCACGATGCGCCAGCTGCTCGACATCGCCAGCCTGATCGCCTGCGATCCGTTCGATCGCACCCGACCGCTGTGGCAGTTCGTCATCGTCGACGGCCTGCGCGGCGGCAAGTCGGCGCTGATCCAGAAGATGCACCACACGATCGTCGACGGCGAGGGCGGCGTGAAGCTGTCGCTCGAGTACCTCGACTTCGACCGCGATGCGCCCGATCCGCCCGCGCGGCGTACCGCCGCGGACGACGCCGTGCCCGAGCCGTCGAGCCTCGGCTCGGAGCTCGTGCGCAGCATGGTGTCGGGCAGCTTGCGCCTGCCGCTCGGCCTGGTCCGCCAGGTCCGCGACATCCTCGCCGACCCCACCAGCCTGTCGCACACGAGCACGGCCGCGGCCGACACCGTGCGCAGCGTGCTCACCCAGCTCGGCGACACCGACAAGGCCAAGTCGCCGCTGTGGACCGAACGCTCGATCGGCCGACAGATCGAGGTGCTGCGTGCGCCGTTCGGCGCCACGCGTGACGCGGCCCGACGCCTCGGCGGCACGATCAACACCGCGTTCCTCACGGCAGCCGCCCACGCGGCCGGCGCGTACCACGACCGTCTCGGGCAGCCGGTGGAGGCGTTGCGCTCGAGCATGGCGATCAGCACCCGCACCGAGACCTCGGGTGCGAACGCGTTCACGCTCGCCAGGTTCCTCGTGCCGACCACGGCGATGCCGATCGCCGAACGGTTCCGGCTGATCCAGGAATCGTCCGGATCGGCGCGTGGGGCGTCCGCCGGCGCATCGCTGGACACGCTCGCCACGGTCGCCGCGGCGCTGCCGACGTCGGTGATCACCCGTCTCGCCCGTCAGCAGGCACAGACCGTCGACTTCGCGACGAGCAACGTACGCGGCTCATCGATGCCGATGTACTGCGCGGGCGCGCAGCTGCTCGAGAACCATCCCGTGGGCCCGCTCGCGGGCGTCGCCTTCAACCTGACCCTGCTCAGCTACAACCACAGCCTGGACATGGGTGTGAACGTCGACACTGCCGCCGTCGCTGATCCCGCGCTGCTCCAACGTTGCCTGGTTCAGGCGTTCAAGGAGTTCGCTGCGGCCTAGAGGATCAGACGGGAGTGCGCTCCGCTTCGCCAGCAGCGGCGCCGACAACTGACATTGCCGGCATGGTCAGCAGTGAACGCACATCGAGCAGCACGTCGGTGATCTCACCCGACGACACCAGTGCTCGCGACATCATCTGTCCCAGCGCCTTGTCGATGATCTCCAGCGCTTCGTGGATGACGGCTTCGTGGGTGTCGGTCATCGGTGTGTCGCCTCCTCGGTTCGGGCCTGAACGAGACGGTAGCTCCTCGTGGGCTCCTCGGACTCGCATCGTACCGGCCGCCGCTGCCCGCCCCTCCGAGCCCTACCATCGGCGCAATGGAGCTCATGGGGAAACACGTCGTCGTCACGGGTGCAGCCGGAGGGATCGGAGGTGGCCTCGCCGAGCGGTTCCACGCGGAGGGAGCGAACGTCGTGGCCAGCGATCGCGACGCCGCCGGCGTCGCTGCTCTGGCGGACCGGCTCAACGCGATCCGGCCCGGCAGCGCCATCGGGTTCGCCGCCGACATCGGTACGGAGGACGGCAACGTCCAGCTGATCGCCGCTGCGGATGCGGCGTTCGGTCCGATCGACCTGTTCTTCGCGAACGCCGGCGTCGGTGTCGGGCGCGGCCTCGATGCCCCGGAGACGGACTGGGAGCTCGCCTTCGACGTCAACGTCAACGCCCATCGCTGGGCGGCCAAGCACCTGATCCCGGACTGGCTCGCCCGCAAGGAGGGCTACTTCTGCTCGACCGCATCGGCTGCTGGTCTGCTCAGCCAGATCGGCTCGGCGCCCTACACGTTGACCAAGCACGCCGCCGTCGCGTTCGCCGAGTGGCTGTCGATCACCTACGGCGACCAAGGCGTGCGGGTCAGCTGCCTGTGCCCGCAGGGCGTCAACACCAACATGTTGAAGATGGGCGACGACCCGTCGGCCGGCATCTCGAGCTCCGTCGTGCGCTCTTCCGGCAAGGTGCTCGAGCCCGCGGAGGTCGCCGAGGTCGCCGTCAAGGTCATCCAGGACGAGACGTTCTTCATCCTCCCGCACCCCGAGGTGCTCACCTACCTGCAGCGCAAGACCGGCGACCCGGACCGGTGGCTGGCCGGGATGCGCAAGCTGCAGGCGAGGATGGCCAACCCCTGATGCCCGATCCGGGCGCGCCCGGCGCGTCGAGTTCCGAGCAGCTCGCCCAGCTCGGTCTGCGCGCCGGCGAGGCGGTGCGCTTCCGCAAGATCGATGGTGGTCGCTGGTGGAACGGACGGATGTCCTCGGTCGCTGCGGATGGCAGCTTCACCATCTACGACACCGACGGCGCGGCCCGCAGCCTGCGCCCGGAGCGGATCGAGGTCCGCCGACCGGCGAACCGTGGTCGGCTGACGTGGCAGCTGCTCAGCGATGTGGCGATCACGTGGGAGCAGCTCGAGCTGTGGTCGGGCGACGGGAGCTGCAGCGGGGGTGGCACGCAGCACGTTCGCTGACCGTGGCGGGCGCCCGGCCTCGGTAGCAGTACCAGATCGCATCGGATCGGCGAGGGCATGACCCAGTGGACCGTCGAATCGGGGACGTGCGCCGGCCGG
>JAODBQ010000504.1 GCA_025464045.1 Ilumatobacteraceae bacterium | reverse complement strand
CCCGGGCACTGCCATTCCTCACCGGGGAACCACATGTGGTGGTAGACGATCAGCTGGTGCGCGCCCTCGAACGCGTCCACGAGCCGAACCGGTCCGTCGGGGCCATCGAGGGCGTAGTCGGGGAGCTCCACCATCGGCAGTCGCCGGCGCGCAGCCGCGATCGCGTCCAGCTCACGAGTCGCGGCCTTCTCCCGGGTGCGCAGCTCGGCCAGGGCGGCTTCCCACGTGTGCTGGTCGACCGTCGGCGGAACAGCCACGGGCTGGCTGCCGTCCCCGTGCGCGGTGTGTGCTGACATCATCTGCTCCTCTCGTCCGGCGCGAACCGCGGTCCGCGCGCAGCTGGAGACGACTGCCGGTCCGCGAACTCATCGGTCGTCGATGGGCAACCCGGCCCACCGGTGTGCGCACCTCAGTCGTCCAGCCGATCCAGCAGCCAGCGTGGGCCGACGACGTCGGCGCCGACGCGGCGGGCGCGCTCGCCGAGCCCGCGATCGGCGGTCACGAGCGTCACCGGTCCGGGGCAGCTCGCTGCGATCGCAGCCAGCGTGTCGTCGCCCTCGCCCGCCGCGTGGACCACCTCGACACCGCCGATCGTTCCCTCCGTCGCACCTCGGCGGGCCTGTCCCTCGAGGACGATGACCACCGGCTCGGAGAGCTGCCCGGCGGCCGTGGCGTCGCGGGCGCGCTGGACGAACGACCGGGCCGCGCCGGCGCGGTCGCGCCACCACCCCGTCGGCCGGGAACCGACCACGTTGGCGGCGTCGATCAGCAACATCGAGGACAGCATCGCGCCGCCGGCCCAAGTGCCCGCCACGTCGGTGCGTGGTTCCCGACGGCATCGTGCAACGTCGCGCTGCGGGACGCCCGATCACGCGTGGCTGTCGGCCGGTCCGATGGTGTCGATCCCCGCGTCGACGAGCGTCATCCGCTGCCAGGTGCACCACGTCAGTCCAACGGCAAGAACGCCAGCCACGGCATACGCCGCCGCGGCAGAACGGTTCCTCGTTGCCAGCTCGGCCCGCGTCGAGACGTCGCGAGCGAGCAGCACCCGCCCGATGACGATCGAGACCACCATGATCGCCCGGACGACCGCGCCGCGGAGGCGCCAGGTCCTGCACCGGGACGCGGTCGACGCACGATCGCGTCGCGCTCCGCCAAGCCCGACAGCGTCAGCGGCTCAGGTGCTGCGTGAACCAGTCGACGGCCGCCGCCGACGAGGTCTCGAAGTCCGTGGTGTACGCATCGAAGTGGCCCCCGGGGAGCAGGACGAGCCGCTTCGGTTCGCGAGCCTGGTTGTACGCCCCGAGCGCCTCGTCGACAACGGTGAGGTGATCGGCGGCGCCGACCACCATCAACAGCGGCGTCGGCGAGATCCGTTCGATGTAGGTCCCGGGTTCGTACTCGGTGAGCATCTCCACCGAACGAAGCGTCACCTCGTTGCGCCACGACGGCGCCAGCTGTCGACCGGTCGTGGTGAACCACGCGAACGAATCCGGTGTCGGCAGGGCCGCAGCCCCGAGCGGATCGTCGGTGACCACGGGCACCATCTGTGGCTCCTTGCCCGCGGCGCGTCCTTCCCGATCCGCGTCGAACATCGACCGGTACTGCGCGACCCGATCGGCGCGCACCAGACGCAGCACGTTCCGCCAGCCCGACACCAACGGCACCTGGGCCACGACTGCCCGCACCCGACGATCGATCGCCCCCACCACGAGCACGTGACCCCCGCTGTAGCTCGAGCCCCAGATCCCGATCCGATCGGCGCGGATCCCTGCGAGCTGGCTCACGTACGTGATGGCGTGGCGGTAGTCGCGGACCTGCGCCCACGGATCGATCTCCTGCCGCGGCTCACCGTCACTCGACCCGAAGTTGCGATTGTCGTACACGAGGACCGCCAACCCGGACGACAGGAACCGCTGTGCGTAGGCGTCGAGGTACATCTCCTTGACGGCCGAGAACCCGTGCGCCATCACCACCACCGGCAACGCCTCGTCGACACCGTCTGGGCGATACATCCAGCCCCGCAACACGACGCCCTCAGCATCGAACTCGACATCGGACCTCATCCCGACCCCCTCTCCCGACGACACCCCGTCCCGGTCCTCACATCATGCGCCGCATCGTCCAACGGCGCCAGCGGGTTGAGCTCGAGCGGGCCGACCAGTCGTCGGCGGTTCGCCAGCCTCGATGGCCGCGGATGACGGCCACCGTCAGCCGTCTTCACGGTCAGCCGTCTTCGAGGACCTCGTTCCACTGCCGCACTGCCCATGAGCCGACAAGCCCGTTGGTCACGTAGGGATCGGCAAGAGCGAACGCTCGGGCCTCGTCGGCGTGCTGATCAGCGAACACGAGCAGGGCCCGGTCGTACGGATCGGCGAGGGCGCCGGCCAAGAGCAGCTCACCGCGGTCGTGCGCGGCGCGGACGAGCTCGAGGTGCGCGAGACGGAACTCGGCGCGACGTTCGAGGTAGTCGTCAGCCAGCTCGTAGATCAGCACCCAGCGGATCCCTCATCGATAGCACACGCACACCCAGGCAGGGTCGCCCGGATCGCAGGCGTGTGGGCGCGAAAGCTGCGAGATATCGCCGGAATCGCGCCCACTCGTTCGGATGCTGGTGGGGTGGGCGCGGGATGTGCCGTGTCTGGCTCACATCGCGCCCACCTGTTCGGATGCGGGCGGGGTGGGCGCGGGATGTGCCGTGTCTGGCTCACATCGCGCCCACCTGCTGGATTCTCGGGCGTCGAGTCGACTCGTCGGCCACGACGTGCGGTGTGTGAATCTGTCCGGCGGGGAGGCTCGTGAGCGGCAGGGGTGAGCGGCAGGGGTGAGCGGCAAGGGGTGAGCGGCAGGGGTGGCGACGCGGAGGTCGACAGTGGCCGAGGTGCAACAGGGTTCGAACAAGTTCCCGGGGGCGAGGGTCGTCACCGGTTGCTTCATCGTGCTCACCGTCTCCTCGGGGCTGGGCTTCTACGGACTGGCGGTGTACCTCAACGCGTTCAGCCGCGAACGGCACTGGCCGGTCTCGTCGATCTCGCTGGCGACCACGATCTACTTCGTCGTCGGCGGCGTCACCGGGCTGTACGTCGCACGGTTGATCGCCGCGCGCGATGTCCGCATCCCGATCGTCGGGGGCGCGATCGCCGGGGGGATCTCGCTGGCGATGCTCGGACGCGTCGAGGAGCGCTGGCAGCTGTACCTGGTCTACGCGGTGTTCGCGCTCGGGTTCTCGGGAGCCGGCTTGATCCCCGTCACGACCGTGATCACGCGTTGGTACCACGTCCGTCGTTCGGTCGCCCTGTCGGTCGCGTCGACGGGCCTGTCCGCCGGCGGCATCCTCCTCACGCCGGTGGCGAAGTGGTTGATCGACGACCGCGGTCTGGAAGCAGCCACCCCGATCCTCGCGATCATCTGGGTCGTCGGGATCCTGCCGTTCGGGCTGTGGTTGGTGCGCCCCGACCCGACCCGGCTCGGATGGCAACCCGACGGTGAGCGGCTCACGCACGAGACCGTCGTGGTCGCGCCCGAGGGGGTGGCGTTCGCCGACGCGATCCGCACCCGCTTCTTCCTCACCGCGACGATCGCCTACGTGCTGATCCTCGGCGCGCAGGTCGGCGCGATCCAGCAGGTCGTCAAGCTCGTCGAGGATCGCACGGACAGCAGTACGGCCGCCGTGGCGACCACGGCCCTCGCCGGCACCTCGGTCGTCTTCCGGCTGCTCGGCGGCCGGGTCGTCAGCCGAGCGCCGATCGTCGGGATGATCTGCGTCCTGGCGGCCGCGCAGGGAGTCTCGCTCGCGGCGATCGCGTTCGCGACGTCGACCGCCACGCTCTTCCCGTCGATCGTCCTGTTCGGGGCGACGGTCGGCAACCTGCTGATGCTGCAGCCGTTGCTCGTGGCGGAGCGGTTCGGCATCGTCGAGTACGCGCGCATCTACAGCCGTTCGAGCTTCTTCACGATGGTCGGCACCGCAGGAGGACCGCTGATGCTGGGGTGGCTGTACGACAACGTCGCCGGCGGCTTCCGCACGACGTACCTCGTCGCCGCGTGTGGCTCTCTCGCGGGTGCGGCGGTGCTCGCGGGTGGCGGTCCGGCGACGGCGCAGCTGCCGCCGCCGACGCCGCAGCCGCTGGTCCCCGTCGCGGCCGACCGCGCGCCGTAGAGGCCATGTCGGCGAGCGGGCGGGAGTGGCAACCTTTCGTGGCCGCCGCAGCGTGTACATCAGCAGTGGACTCGAACCCGGTGGTGATCCCGTTGCCGATGAACCGGCGGCAACGATGCGACGTGCTGCGTGTCGCTCGTGACCGCGGTCGCCTGGATGGTGCGTTCGACGTGAGCGGCGATCCAGTCGATGTCGAGGGCGCCGCCGAGTGCGACGCCGACACCGACCACGCCGTCGTGGTCCGGACGCGCGAGTCGTTCGACACGTTCGTCGTGAGCCATGGCCAGACGCTGGTGCGCTGCGCGTACCTGATCGTCGGCGACACCGGTGCCGCCCAGGACG
>JAODBQ010000483.1 GCA_025464045.1 Ilumatobacteraceae bacterium | reverse complement strand
GCTGGAGGTGCGGGATGCATTGGATGCGTGGGCGATGGTTGGTCGGTGCGGCGCTGCTGGCACTGTCGGCGGTGGTGACCACGTCAGGGGTGACCGGCGGCGCGGCGGCTGCCGCGCCCGTGCGTGCCGAATCCCTCGTGCCCGGCGGCTTCACGGACACCGCGATCGGCACGGCATCGCAGATCACGACGGTGAGCTCGCTGCCGGACGGCACCGTCGTGGTGCTCACCCAGAACGGCACCGTGCGCCTCGCCCGCGGCGGCGTGCTGCAGCCCACGCCGGCGTTGACGATGCCCGCGGGCAGGCTCTGCGCGACGGTCGAGAAGGGCCTCCTCGGGTTCGCGATCAGCGGCGACTTCCTCGTCGACCACCAGGTGTGGATGTACTACACCGCCACCGATCCGGCTGTTGCCAGCGGGTGCGTCAACCGCGTCAGCCGGTTCACGATGAACGGTGACTCGATCGACCTCGCCAGCGAGGTCGTCCTGGTCGACAACATCGGCGCGATCGGCGGCAACCACAACGGCGGTGACCTGGAGATCGGCGCCGACGGCAGCCTGTTCATCTCGGTCGGCGACAGCGGCAAGAACCCGCGCAACCCGGCCGGCGCGAACACCCAGGCCCAGGACCTCAGCCTGCTCAACGGCAAGATCCTGCGCGTCGATCGGATGACGGGTGCGGCGCTCGCCGACAACCCCCTGGCGAACGCACCGGGCGCGGCCGACTGCCGGATCCGCGGCAACGATCCGTCGACGCCGGGCACGCCGTGCCGCGAGCTCTACGCCTGGGGGCTGCGCAACCCGTTCCGGTTCGCCTTCGATCCGAACGACGGCAACCAGACGTTCTTCATCAACGACGTGGGCCAGAACACGCGTGAGGAGATCGACCGCGGCACGCCCGGCGCGAACTACGGCTGGCCGATCCGCGAGGGCGTGTGCGCGCAGGGCGCGAACCCGCCGTGCGCGGCAGCGCCGGCCGGCGCCGGGTACACCGAACCGCTCACCGACTACTCGCACGCGCTCGGCACGTTCATCACTGGCGGGGCGTTCATCCCGAACGGCTTCTGGCCGAAGGCCTACGACGGCGGCTACCTGTTCGGCGACGGTGGCTCGGGCAAGATCTGGCTGCGCCAGGCGAGTGGCGCGGTCGACTACAACGCGCCCTTCGCGACGGGCGCGGCGGGCATGTCCGACATGGCCTTCGTGCAGGAGGGCGGCGGCCTCGCGCTGTACTACTCGTCAGGTGCGTCGCTCCGCCGGGTCACGTATGCCGCGCCGGCACAGGCGGCGTCCGGTCCGCTGACGTTCCGCGCGGTCGCGCAGGGCACCCGCGTGTACGACAGCCGCGGCGCGAACGACGCGTCGATCGCGCCGCTGCGCGCCGGCGGCACCCGCTACATCACGCTGCCGGTGGACGCAGCCACGACCCGCGCCGCGCTCGTCAACCTGACGTTCGTCAACCCGCGCACGCCCGGCTACCTCACCGCCTGGGCCGGGCGCACCGCGAAGCCGACCATCTCCAACATCAACGGCGTGCCCGGCGAAGTGGTCGCCAACGCAGGCATGGTCCCGCTCGACGCCGACGGCGGGTTCATCGTCTCGACGTACTCCACCGCCGACATCGTCGTCGACGTGCTCGGCTACTTCGACAGCTCGCCCGGTGCGGCGGCAGCCGGACGGTTCACGCCGCTGTCGCCGACGCGCATCGCCGACACCCGCGAAGCGCTCGGTCCAGCGAACCGGTATTCGCGACCGGCGACGAGCGACCTGCCGGTCGTGCGCGTGCAGGTGGCCGCGCGCGGGGGCATGCCGGCGTCGGGCATCGGCGCCGTCGCGCTGAGCGTCACGGTGCTCGGACAGCAGGGTGCCGGCGGGGTGCTCTACGCCTCGGCCAGCGGCGCGCCGTACAAGCTTTCGTCGAACCTCAACACCAACGCCGGCGGGGACATCCGCGCCAACCTGGTGGTCGTGCCGCTCGGCGCCGACGGTGCCGTCGATCTCCACCTGCTGAACATCACCGACGTCGTGGTGGACGTGGAGGGCTGGTTCACCGACGCCTCGCAGCCGGCCTCGACATCCGGCCGGTTCGTCTCCACGCCGTTGCAGCGGATCGTCGACACGCGCATCGCGCTCGGCTTCGGGCAGCTGCCCGGCGGGGGCGTGTCGTCGTCGGTGACGCCACCGGCGACCGTGCCCGCCGACGCGCTGGCGCTGGCGCACAACGTCACGATCGTCGACAGCACGGGGCCCGGCTGGGTGACGCCGTACCCCGGCGGCGCGCTCCCGCTCGTCAGCGCGGGCAACGCCTCGGCGGCCGGCCAGATCCGCGCCGTCCTCAGCCTCACCGAGCTCGGCGGTCCGCCGGCGGCGATGAGCTACGCCACGTACATGCGCACCGACCTCGTCGTGGACATCAGCGGCTACTTCACCCGCTGACGCACGCAGGGCTGACGTTGCCGGGCGAGGGTTAGCCTGAGCCCGTGGCCCGACTGCGGATCGCTCTCGCCCAGCTCAACCAGACCGTCGGCGATCTCGACGGCAACCTCGCGCGGATCCTCGCGGCCTATGACGCGGCCGACGACGCCGGCTGCGACGTCGTCGCCTTCCCGGAGCTGGCGATCACGGGCTACCCGCCGGAGGACCTCGTCCTCAAGCCCGGGTTCGTCGCCGACAACCTCGCCGTGCTCGCCAAGGTGGCGGCGCGCACCCGGCGGTGTGCGGCGGTGGTCGGCTACGTCGCCGCCGACCGGGACCTGTACAACGCCGCGGCCGTCTGCGCCAACGGCGGCGTGCTCGGCACCTACCGCAAGCGGATCCTGCCCAACTACGCGGTGTTCGACGAGGCGCGCTACTTCACCCCGGGGGACGCGAGCGATCCGTTCGAGCTGTACGTGATCGGCGGCGTCCGCGTCGGCGTGAGCATCTGTGAGGACGTGTGGAGCCCGGCCGGTCCGCTCGCCGAGCAGGCGGCCGGGGGCGCGGAGGTCAACATCAACATCAACGCCTCGCCGTACCACCTCGGCAAGGTGGTCGACCGGGAGCGAATGCTCGCCACCCGCGCCGCGGATGCGAGCTGTGCGCTGGTGTACGTCAACCAGGTCGGCGGTCAGGACGAGCTCGTCTTCGACGGCGCGTCGATGGTGTTCGATGCCGATGGCCGCCTCGTCGCCCGCGCCGGTCAGTTCAGCGAGGGGCTGCTCGTCGTCGATCTCGACGTGGAACCGGTGTACCGCAAGCGCTTGCTCGACCCGCGCGGTCGGCGGACGGACGTGCAGATCGCCACGGTCCACGTCGGCGACACGGCCGTCGTGCAGTCTGAGCCGGCGCGGCCGGCTCCGGCGGCGCTGCTCGCAGCGGACGACGAGCTGTACCAGGCGCTCGTCGTCGGCACGCGCGACTACGTGCGCAAGAACGGGTTCAGCGATGTGGTCATCGGCCTGTCCGGCGGGATCGACTCGTCGATCGTCGCCTGCGTCGCGGTGGACGCTCTCGGCGCCGACCACGTGCACGGCGTGAGCATGCCCAGCCGGTACTCGAGCGACGGTTCCAAGGACGACGCGGCCGACCTCGCCGCGCGGCTGGGCATCGACTACCGCAGCGTGCCGATCGAGCCGGGGTTCGCCGCGTTCCTGGACATGACCGCGCCGTCGTTCGCGGGCCACGAACCGGACCTCACCGAGGAGAACCTGCAGAGCCGGATCCGCGGCACCACGCTGATGGCGCTGTCGAACAAGTTCGGCTGGATGGTGCTGACCACCGGCAACAAGAGCGAGGTGGCCGTCGGGTACTTCACCCTCTACGGCGACTCCGTCGGCGGGTACGCGGTGATCAAGGACGTCTTCAAGTCGCGGGTGTACGCGCTGTGCCGGTCGATCAACGCTCGGGCGGGGCGCGAGCTGATCAACGAGAGCGTCCTCACCAAGCCGCCCTCGGCCGAGCTCCGGCCCGATCAGCGCGACGACCAGTCCCTACCGCCCTACGACGAGCTCGACCCGATCCTGGCGATGTACGTGGAGGACGATCGCACCGCGGGTGAGATCGTCGCGGCCGGGCACGACGAGGCCCTGGTCCGCCGGATCACCCGCCTCGTGGACATCAACGAGTACAAGCGGCGCCAGAGCCCCCCAGGCGTGCGCGTCAGCGTCAAGGCGTTCGGCAAGGATCGGCGACTGCCGATCACCAACGGCTACCGGGGCTGATCGTGGCCTTCTCGGCCAGGAGTACGGTTCGGCCATGAGCCTCGCGGACGAGAAGTACATCAACTTCACCACCTACAAGCGCGACGGCACCGCCGTCACGTCGCCGGTGTGGGTGGTCGGTCTGGACGACGGCACCCTCGGGTTCTGGACCTCGTCGACGTCGGGCAAGGCCAAGCGTCTGCGCAACGACCCGAAGGTGCTCGTGCAACCGTCCGACGCACGCGGCCGGCCGAGGGCGGGCACCTCGCCCACCGCCGGCAGCGCGGTCCTCGCCACCGGCACACAGGCCGATGCCGTGCGCACGAAGATCAAGGCCAAGTACGGGTTCATGGTCGGCGTCACGAAGGCGCTGCGTGCGCTGAACAACCTGATCCTGCGCAAGAAGGAGCCGTACGGCGACGTCGCCGTGGTGATCACCCCGTCCTGATCCCCCGGATCGCGTCCTGATCGCGCCGTCCGCCGCCCTCCTCCGGACGGTCCGGCGAGATCGTCCCGGTCGGCCGGGCCGACAGGCAGATATCGTGTCGCACCCGTGGCACTGATCGTCCAGAAGTACGGCGGTACGTCGGTCGCCGACGCCGACCGCATCCGCGCCGTCGCCGAGAACATCGCGTTCACCAAGCGCCGCGGCAACGACGTCGTCGTGGTCGTCTCGGCGATGGGCAAGGCCACCGACAACCTGATCGCCCTCGCCGACAGCGTGTCGCGCACCCAGCCCGGCCGAGAGATGGACATGCTGCTCACCACCGGTGAGCGCGTCTCCGCGGCGCTGGTGACGATGGCGCTCGCCTCGCTGGACGTCGAGGCGGTCAGCTTCACCGGCAGTCAGGTCGGGATCATCACCGACAGCGTGCACCGCAAGGCGAAGATCGTCGAGGTCAAGGGCGACCGCGTCCGCCAGGCACTGGCCGAGGGCAAGGTCGCCGTGGTCGCCGGGTTCCAGGGCGTCAGCCTCGACAAGGAGATCACCACGATGGGTCGCGGCGCCAGCGACCTCACCGCCTCGGCCCTCGCCAAGGCGTTGAACGCCGACGCCTGCGAGATCTACACCGACGTCACCGGCG
>JAODBQ010000477.1 GCA_025464045.1 Ilumatobacteraceae bacterium | reverse complement strand
GCGAGAGCTGGAGAGCTTCCTCGACCACGAGCTCTCCGAAGGTGTGCACGAGGCCATCCGGGCCCACCTCGGTGGCTGCCACGACTGCCTGGGGACGTTCGACTTCTACGCCGAGCTGAAGCTGGTGATCTCGGCGAAGTGCCACAGCGACGAGATGCCCGCTGACCTGCTGGCGCGCATCGAGAATTGCTTCGGCGAGGACTTCGACGGCGACGGCCGCATCGGCTGAGCGACCCCGATCACCCGTCCGTCCCGGCGTCGTAGAAGAGGTCCGCACGGCACCGTGCGGCTACGCTTCGACCATGCTCGCGAACATCTGGCACTGGTGGATCGGTGTGGTGCTCACCTTCGTTGCCGTGCTCGCCACCCTGAACATCATCGTCGGATACATCCGCAAGGTCGTCGCTCCGCAGTACCCCGGCAAGCGCAACCGCGACGAAGAATGAGCGCGAGCTCGAGCTGAGCAGGCCGTGAGCCCGAGCCGATGAGCAGCCTTCCGTCCCCGGTCGACTGGGGCCGCGCGGAGCAGGTCGCCGGCCTCATCGCGGCGCGGCGGCCGGCGCCGTCCGGCGGCCTCGCCGGCTGGGATCCGCCGATGGAGCTGATCGAGCAGCAGATCGAGGACGTCACCGGGTTGCGGTCGGCGGCAGGCACCGCCACTGCCGAGCTGATCGACCGACCGACGTGGATCCACGCCAACATCCAGTCGTTCAAGTCGCTGCTCGAACCCGTGCTCGACAAGCTCAACGAACGTCGCCCGAGCGGCGGCACCGCGAACGCGCTGTCGTCGGTCTCCCGGCAGATCACCGGCGCGCAGCTCGGCACCCTGCTCGGTTGGATGAGCACACGCGTGCTCGGCCAGTACGACGTGCTCGTCGGACGCGATGGCCCGGCCGATGCCGGCTCCGAGGCGATCCGCAAGAGCGACGGCGCGGTGTACCTGGTCGCGCCGAACCTGGCCAGCATCGAGGACAAGTTCGGCTTCGATCCGGTGACGTTCCGCACCTGGGTCCTGGTCCACGAGCTGACCCACCGCGCCCAGTTCACCGGTGTGCCGTGGATGCGCGGCTACTTCACGGGCATGGTCGATGAGGCATTGCGGGCCGTCGACCCGGATCCGCAGGCACTCCTCGCGGCGTTGAAGGACGCGATGCGCAACCGCGTCGAGGCGCGTCAGCACGTGCGCGACAGCGGCGTCGCCGGGCTCATCGCCAGCCCGGAGCAGCGCCAGGTGATCGCCCGCATCGGGGGGCTGATGTCGCTGCTCGAGGGTCACGGCGATGTCACGATGACCCGCGCCGCCGGCGAGCTCGTGCCGGATGCCGCCCGCTTCGCGCGGGTGCTCGCGGAGCGACGCCGGCGCGGCAACCCGATGTCACGCCTGGTGCTGCGCCTCACCGGGATGGAGGGCAAGCTCAACCAGTACGCAGCTGGCGAGCGGTTCATCCAGGCCCTCGAAGCCGTCGGCGGGCCCCGGGCGGTGGACACGTGCTGGACGTCGCCGGACCACCTGCCCTCGCTCGACGAGATCCGCACGCCCGCCCTGTGGTTGCAGCGCATGGGTCAGCGGGTTGCCTGACCGACCGGATCTCCTCGCCGAGCTGCTCGCGCGCTGCACGTTCCCCCCGGCGGGTTCGGCCGTGACATGTGCCGTCTCCGGCGGCGCCGACTCCACCGCACTGCTCGTGCTCGCCATCGGGGCGGGTTGCTCGGTGACCGCGATCCACGTCGATCACGGCCTGCGCGCCGGCTCGGCCAGCGAGGCGACGACGGTTGCCGCCACGGCCGCCCGCTTCGGCGCTGCCTTCGAGGCCCGTCGAGTGGACATCGCCGCGGGCTCGAACCTCGAGGCTCGGGCACGCGCGGCCCGGTACGCGACGCTGCCGGCGGGCGTGCTCACCGGCCACACCGCCGACGACCAGGCCGAGACGGTGCTGCTCAACCTGTTGCGCGGCGCGGCTGCCACGGGCCTCGCCGGCATCCGGCCGTCGGTCCGCCGGCCGCTCCTCGGTCTGCGGCGCGCCGACACCTTGCGGTTGTGCGCCGAGCTCGACGTCTCCGTGGTGGATGATCCGTCGAACGGCGACCCGCGGCACCTACGCAACCGGGTCCGCCACGAGCTGCTCCCGATGCTCGCGGCGCTCGCCGGGCGCGACGTGGTGCCGGTGCTGATCCGCCAGGCGGACCTGCTGCGCGCCGACGACGACCTCCTCGACGAGCAGGCGACCGCGCTCGACCCCGCCGACGCGACGGGCCTCGCGGCCGCGCCGGCCCCGATCGCCAGGCGGGCGGTGCGCGCCTGGTTGCGCAGCGACCATCCGCCCGACGCGGCAACCGTCGAGCGCGTGCTCGGCGTGGCCCGCGGCGACGCCCGTGCATGCGAGATCGGTGGTGGCGAGCGCGTCGCCCGCCGTCATCAGCGCCTGACGCGATCAGGTGGAGGTCCCGTCCCGAACCCGGCGGGCGGCGCGGCAGTCACTCCCACGAACACGTCGACCGCGGTGACCACGAACACGGCCCCGAACGAGGCGTCGGCGCCACGAAACCCCGTTTCCACGCCAGAAGCTCGGAGCTGACCAGTCCATCAACGGTCCGCACGTACTACAGTGACCAGCCGACGAATGCGGGCGCGACACGTGCTTTTCAAGGCGCAAACCGGCTGCCGCACTGGATCAGGAGGAGTGGTTCGATGCCGCCGAGGCTGCGAGGCAAGTGGGCGCTCGGCATTACGCCCCGCAACTTCACATGGTTCATGAAGGACAAGCTCGCCGTCTGCGAGCGGCCTGGGGGCTACGGCGACAACCACCGCCGGGTCCGTCGCCAGGAGGAGATCATCTGGCTCCGTGAGAACGGGTTCGGCTGCCTGATCAGCATCATCCCGGCGCCGCACAACCTGCACAACTACGACGAGCTCGGCCTGCCGTACCTCCACCGGCCGTTCACCGGGACGGACGATCTCGTGCTCTGGCTGCACAACTTCTACGCCGAGCTGAACGGGCTGTTGGAGGCGAGCACCAAGGTCGTCGTGCACAACGAGGCCGTCGACGACCGGTTGATCGGCATCCTCGGCGGTTACATCCGCTGGAGCGGCCTGGTCGGCGACTCGTCGCAAGCGATCACGATCACCGAGCGCATCGCCGGGCGCCAGCTGGACCCGTTCGCCCGTGAGGTCATCCTCATGGCCCACACCGTCTGACCAACCGATCCCGCCACGAACGCCGGCGACGACGATGCCCACGGCGGTCAGTCCGCGTCCTCGCAGGTAGGTTGGCGTGTGGTGGCGCAATCAGCGGGACGCACGGCTGGACAGCGGGTACTGGTCAGCGGGATGGGCGGCGATCTCGGTTCGCGCGTCGCCACCCTGCTCGAGGCCGAGGCGTGGGTCGGCTCGCTCGTGGGCATCGACGTCGATCCGCCGCGCCGGCGGCTGCGGCGTGCCGAGTTCCACCTGATCCCCACCCACGAGCGGGACCGGATGGTGGACGTGATCACCGAGTTCAACCCGCACGTCGTGGTCCACCTCTCGGTGTGGGAGCCGGAGTCGCGTGCCAGCCCGAGGAGCGCCAAGACGTACACGGCCCAGGCGACCACCGCGATCCTCGGTGCAGCCGCGGAGTGCCGAGCGTTGGAAGCGATCGTGCACCGCAGCGGGACCGAGGTCTACGGCCGAGCGAGGTGGGCGCCCACCCGCCCGGACGAGGCCACTCGTCTCGACCCGACGTGCGAGTTCGGCCGCACGCTCGCCAGCATCGAGGTGACGGCGGCCGCCGTCGCCAAGCGCGCCGGGGTCGCCGTCGGCGCGATGCGCCTCGCACCCGTGCTCGGGCCGCACGTGCCGAGCCCGCTCGGCCGCCTGCTCCGCCAGCCGATGGTGCCGTTCAGCGCGCTCGCCGATTCGCCGTACGCGGTGATCGAGGACATCGACGCGGCGCGCGCGTTCGTCGCCGCCGCGGCGCGGCGACTGGACGAGCCCGTCAACGTCGTCGCCCCGCAGGCGGTCACGATGCTGCAAGCGATCCTGCGTGGCCGGCGGATCCCGTGGCCGATCGTCGGACCGGAGTGGGTGCTCACCCGCCAGATCTGCAAGATCCTCGGCGCGCCCATCCCGGACCACGTGCTCGAGCTGATGCACCGCGGCCGGCTCGCCGACGGTTCGCGGATCGAGGAGCTGCTCGGCATCACCCCGCTCGCGTCCACCCCGGAGGTGATCGACCGGTTGCACGCGTGGGAGAGCGTCGTGCGGATCGTGCCGGACCGGTCTGCGGTGCCAGGGTCGGTGGCGTGATGCCCGCCCAGGTGGTGCAGCTCCCCCGCCGTCGTGCCCGCCGCCCCACGGGGAGCGTCGCACTCGACGCGCCGCAGGCGACCTCCAGCGAGCCGCGCCCGCCGAGCCTCGTGCGGCCGCTGCCGTTCCTCTCGCGCTGGTACTCCGTGGACGACTGGGGCCGCGACGAGACGTTGATCCGAGCCCTCGGCCCCCTCGCCTGGCTGCGCTGGGACGTCAGCGTCGGCGGTCAGCAGCACGTCCCTCCGTCGGGCCCGGCACTGCTCGTCGCCAACGCCCGCCGCTTCTCGCTGAGCACGGTCTACGCGTCGTGGGCGCTGTCGCGCGAGATCGGCCGTCCCGTGCGGTTCGTCGGCCGGCCCGACATCGCCCCGATCGGGCCGTTCATGCGCCGCATCGGGGCGCTGCTCAGCAGTCCGGCAGAGGTGACGACGGCGCTGCGCGACGGCGAGCTGGTGATGATCTCGGCGAAGCCGACCAACCACCCACGCCTCGTCGGTGCGATCGACCACGAGCTGATCACCGGCGCGGTGCTGCACAGCACACCGGTCCTGCCGGTGGCCACCGTCAGCGCGCCGATCGGCCGGGCGACCCGGGTCGAGGTCGGCCCGCCCGTACCTCGCGGGAAGCTCCGGCGCGGCCCGTTGGCGGAGGTGGAGCTGGCCGACGCGACCCAGCACCGATTGCAGAAGATGCTCGACGAGCTGGGCGGTTCGCGCACGGGAGTGGCCCCCCTCGACTGGCTGGGCGAGAGCTGATGCCCTACGCGCGGGCGAGCGACGGGATCCGGCTGCACTACGAGGCCCTCGGTCGCCGGTCCGCGCCGGCGGTGCTGATGATCCAGGGACTCGGTGCGGACAAGCACGGTTGGGACCTCCAGCGCTCGCTGCTCGCCCTGCGCTACCGGGTGGTCGCCCTGGACAACCGTGGATCCGGGCGCAGCGACAAGCCGTTCAGCTCGTACAGCCTGGAGCAGATGGCCGACGACGCGATCGCGGTCCTCGACGATCTCGGCATCGACCGGGCCCACGTGGTCGGCGCGTCGATGGGCGGCGCGATCGCGATGCTGCTCGCACTGCGCCACCCGCACCGGGTCGCTTCGCTGGTCCTCGCCTGCACCGCCGGTCGCCACCACGCGTGGCGCCGCGAGCTGCTGGAGAGCTGGGCCTCGGCGGCCACCGAGCGGGGGATGGGGGCGATGGCCAGCGAAGCGGCCAGGTGGGTGATCGGCCCACGATCGTTCCGCCGTTTGATGCCGGTCTTCGGCTGGCTCGGGCCGTTCGGGCTGGGCCGTCCGACGCATGCGTTCGCGGCCCAGGTCCACGCCATCCTCGCCCATGCCGACACCACCGCCGCGCAGCTCGGCGAGATCACCGCACCCGCTCTGGTGATCGTCGGCAACCAGGACATCCTGACCCCGCGCGGCGACAGCGAGGAGCTCGCCGAGCGGCTGCCCAACGCCGAGCTGGTGGTCATCTCCGGTGCGGCGCACGGGCTGATGGTCGAGCACGCCTCGACGTTCAACATGGTGCTGTTCGAGTTCCTCCACCGCATCACGCACGAGCAGCGTGCACGAGCAGCGGCTCCGACGGCCGTGCCGGCGGCGTCCTGACCACGGCGGCGGTTCCACGGTGCGGGTGATCGTCGTCGGCGCCGGGCTCGCCGGGCTCGTTGCGGCCGGGGCGGTGGCC
Organism: Ilumatobacteraceae bacterium; assembly: GCA_025464045.1. GTDB lineage: Bacteria > Actinomycetota > Acidimicrobiia > Acidimicrobiales > Ilumatobacteraceae > JAODBQ01. The sequence continues at coordinate 20,743 of JAODBQ010000477.1, read as the reverse complement.
GCGGCCGGCAACGACGTCACCGTGTTCGACAAGGGACGCGGGCCCGGCGGACGGATGGCCACCCGCCGGATCGGGGCGGCCACCGTCGATCACGGCGCCCAGTTCTTCACCGTGCGCAGCGACGAGCTGGCCGCACGGGTGGCGACCTGGACCGCGGCCGGACTCGTCACGGAGTGGTGCCGGGGGTTCGGCCCGGTGCCCGACGGACACCCGCGGTACGTCGTGCGGGGCGGGATGAACGCGCTGCCCAAGCACCTCGCCGCCGGGCTCGACGTGCGCTGCGAGTCGCTGGTCTTCGCGATCCGCCGCACCGGGCACGGGATGTCGGTGCAACTCGACGACGCGAGCCTCCACGAGTGCGACGCGGTCGTGGTGACCTGCCCCGTGCCACAGTCGTACTCGTTGCTCGTCTCGGCGGAGGTCGCGATGCCCCAGGCGCTGCTGCGCGCGGACTACGACCGGACCATCGCCCTGCTCGCGGTGCTCGACGCGCCGAGCGTCGTGCCCGAGCCGGGCGGTGTGCAGGGCGCACCCGGCTTCACGTTCATCGCCGACAACCTGCGCAAGGGCATCAGCGCGGTGCCCGCGTTGACGCTCCACGCCGACCCCGCCTGGAGCAAGGAGCACTGGGACGACGACCGCGACGCCACGCACGCCGCGCTGCGCGAGGCCGCGGTGCCGTGGCTCGGATCGGCGATGATCGTCGACAGCCAGGTGAAGCGGTGGCGGTACGCGACCCCGCGGGCGATCTGGCCGGAGCCCTGCTGGCGCGCGGAGGACGGCCTGCCGGTGGTGCTCGCCGGCGATGCGTTCGCCGGGCCGCGCGTGGAGGGTGCGATCCTGAGCGGTCTCGCCGGTGCCCGATCAGTGCTCACCGAGTCGCAGTGAGCAACACTCGGGACGTGATCGAATTCGGTGACGAGCTGCGGGCACGGATCGCGACCAACCTCGCCACGCACCACCGCGTCGACGTCGGCCTCGACGACCGGCGCCACGCGGCGGTCGCGATCGTCATCGTCGACAGCGACGCCGCGACCGAGGCCGACGATCCCGTGGTCGATGCGGACCTGTCGATGGTGCCGGGCGACGTGACCGGGCTCGACGGACGGATGCAGGGCGTCGCCGGAGGTGCCGCGTTCCTGCTGTGCCGTCGCGCCGCGAAGATGAACCGTCACGCCGGTCAGTGGGCGTTGCCCGGTGGCCGGCTCGACCTCGGCGAGACGGTGGAGCAGGCCGCGTTGCGCGAGTTGCACGAGGAGCTCGGCATCGAGCTCGGGCCCGACGCGATCCTCGGTCGCCTGGACGACTACCCCACCCGCTCCGGCTTCGTCATCTCGCCGGTGGTGGTCTGGGGCGGCGCCGACCCCGAACTGCACGAGGACCCGACGGAGGTCGCCCACACCTACCGCATCGGGCTCCACGAGCTGTGTCGCGAGGACTCGCCGCGGTTCATCGACATCCCGGAGAGCGATCGGCCGGTCGTGCAGCTGCCGCTCGGCGGTGACCTGATCCACGCGCCGACGGCGGCGGTGCTCGTGCAGTTCAGGTGGATCGCGCTGGACGGGCGGGCCGACGAGCGCGTCGACCACTTCGAGCAGCCGGTGTTCGCCTGGAAGTAGCGGCGGGGGCCGGGCGCCACGCCTCCGGCTGGGCCGGGCGGCGCAGCGGTTCGTAGTCTCGGCCGAGAGTCGGACGCAGGGGGTTTGCGATGGGGATCGATCAGGCTGCCGTGGAGAAGCTGGTGGCGCGGGCGCGACGCGAAGTCGACGACGGCCTGCTCCCGTCGGCGCAGGTGGCCCTGGCCTACGACGACGAGCTGGTCCTGTTCGAGACGTTCGGCGACGCGACCGACGACACCCGCTACGTCGTCTACTCCGCGACCAAGGCGTTCGTGGCCGGCGCGGTGTGGGCGCTGATCGGCGACGACGAGGTCGACGTCTCGAAGCTGGTCGTCGACTACATCCCCGAGTTCGGCACGAACGGCAAGGACGTGATCACCGTCGAGCAGGTGATGCTGCACACGTCCGGGTTCCCGCTCGCGCCGCTGTCGGCCCTGCAGGGCGACACGAGCGCCGGCCGGGTGAGGGCCTTCGCGAAGTGGCGGCTGAACTGGGAGCCCGGCACGAAGTACCAGTACCACCCGACGGCGGCGCACTGGGTGCTCGCCGAGATCATCGAGCGGGTCACGGGGAAGGACTTCCGCGACGTCGTGCAGGCGCGGGTCACCGACCCGGCCGGCCTGCCGCGAGTGGTCGGCGACGTGCCGTGGCAGGCCGCGGAGCTGCAGCTGGTCGGCGAGCCGGCGACGCCGGACGAGCTCGAAGCCGCGTTCGGCGTGCGCGAGCTCGACCTCGGCGAGGTCACGTTGGATGCGCTGCTCGGGTTCAACGATCCAGCGGTCCAGCGCGTCGGGGTGCCGGGGGGCGGCGGGGTGATGCGCGCCTGCGACCTGGCGATGTACTACCAGGCGATCCTGCACAACCCGGGCGAGATGTGGCGTCCGGACGTCATCGACGACGTTCGCTCCAACGTTCGCAACCACCTCCCGGACGTGATGACCGGCGTGCCCGCCAACCGCACGCTGGGCCTGATCCAGGCCGGCGGCGACGGCAAGTCGAACTGGCGCGGGATGGGCCACACGGTGTCGCCGATCGCGGTCGGCCACAACGGCGCCAAGGGACAGATCGCGTTCGGCGATCCCGCCACCGGGCTCAGCTTCGGCTTCACGACCAACGGCCTCGACGAGAACGACGTCCGCGAGCCGCGCCGTACGAGCGGCATCGCCAGCGCCGCCGCCCGCTGCGCGACCCCCTGACCCGGCCCCGCGCAGGCGAGGCAGTGAGCCGTACCGGACATCGCGCGACAGAGCAATCCCCGGTCACCTCATGACCAGTACGCCAACGCCCAGACCGATCCGGCCACGACGCCGACCGACCGGCGCCTCCGAACCGTCGGTTCGCGGTAGCGGCAGCGCGCGCCGGGTCAGCTGCGGCGGAGGCGGTCGATGCTGCGGCGGTCCTTCTTCGTCGGGCGGCCGGCGCCCACGTCGCGACGGAAGACCGGCACGACGAGCTCCTGCGGCGGGGCGGGCGGGCTGTGGTCGACGATGCACTCGGCCGCGACGGGTGCGGCCACGCGCTTGTCGATCAACCGGACCACCTCGATCACCCGGTCGCGGTCGGCGACGCGGGCCTCGACGCGGTCACCGACCTTGACCGCACTCGCGGCCTTGGCCGAGGCTCCGTTGATCCGCACGTGGCCACCGCGGCACGCGGAGGCCGCGAGCGACCGGGTCTTGTACAGCCGCACTGCCCACAACCACTGATCGATGCGCGTCCCCTCGATCCCCGCATTGTGCCAGGTGCGACCGGGTCTGACGGCCGGCGCATCCGACCGGCCCGACCCGGAGCCGGGGTCAGTGGCGGCCGGAGTGGCCGAAGCCGCCGCCGCGGTCGTCGCCGTCGAGCTCGTCGACGACCTGCCAGCTGGCCTCCTCGACGCGTTGGACGACGAGCTGGGCGATGCGCTCGCCGCGCTTGACCTGGAACGGTTCGGTCGGGTCGGTGTTGAGCAGGATCACCTTCAGCTCACCGCGGTAGGCGGAGTCGATCAACCCGGGCGTGTTCGCCATCGTCACCCCGTGGTTCAGCGCATTGCCGCTACGCGGCAGCACGAACCCGGCGTACCCGGCAGGGATGGCCACGGCAATGCCCGTGGGCACGAGCGCCCGACCGCCGGCGGGAGCGACGACGGCGTCGATCCTGGCGCGCAGATCGAGCCCCGCGTCGCCCGGGTGGGCGTAATCGGGGAGCGGGAGGTCGGGATCGAGACGCATGACTGGTACGGGCAGCACGGCGGCCCAGCGTACGCTCGCCCCGATGGCAGCACCGCCGAACCGGCCGCCGAGCGTCGACGCACTCGCCCGGGCGATGGCCAGCGTCGGGCTCCCCCATGCGCTCTGCGTCGACCTGGCGCGGGAGGCGATCGCCGCCGGCGAGCACGACCCGGCGGCCGTGATCGGCCGCGCCGCCGACCTCCGCCGCGGCCTGCTCGGGCCGGTGATCAACGCGACGGGCGTGCTCCTGCACACCAACCTCGGCCGTGCCCCGCTCGCCCTCGATCATCCAGCGCGGGCGATGAACCTCGAGCTGGACATCCGCACCGGCGAGCGCGGTTCGCGCTTCGCCGCGGTCGGCGCGCTGCTGGCCCGGCTCTGCGGCAGTGAGTCGGCGATCGTGGTCAACAACAACGCTGCTGCCGTGCTGCTGGTGCTCGCCGCGCTCGCCGCCGGGCGTGACGTGCTCGTGAGCCGCGGCGAGAGCGTCGAGATCGGCGGCGGGTTCCGGGTGCCGGAGGTGATGGAGCAGAGCGGCGCGCGGCTCGTGGACGTCGGCACCACCAACCGCACGCGCCTTGCGGACTACGCACGCGCGCTGTCGCTGCCCGGCGCGGACGTCGCCCTCGCGCTGAAGGTCCATCCCAGCAACTATCGCGTCGAGGGGTTCGTCGAGGCGACGACCGTGCACGAGCTCGCCGGCCTCGGAATCCCCGTGGTCGCGGACATCGGCAGTGGGTTGATCGACGCCAACTGCCCGTGGCTCCCTGGTCCGCCGCCCGCATGGCTCGCCGGCGAACCGGCCGCCCGCCAGACGCTCGCCGCCGGGGCGGGTCTCGTCACGTTCAGCGGCGACAAGCTCCTCGGTGGTCCACAGGCGGGGATCATCGTCGGCCGCGCCGACCTCGTCGAGCAGTGTCGGCGTCACCCCCTCGCCCGGGCGCTGCGGCCGGGTGGTCACGTGCTCCTCGCGCTCCAACGCACGGCACTCGCCTACCTCGACCGCACGGCGGTGACATCGGTTCCGTTCTGGCAGATGGTCAGTGAATCGCTGGACCGGCTGCGCGCTCGCGCCGCGGCGATCGTGGCCGCACTCGGCGAAGGCGAGATGGTGCCCACCGACGCCGTTCCCGGCGCCGGATCCGCGCCCGGGGCGACGCTGCCGTCGATCGGCATCCGCCTCGAGGGAGACCGCCTCGCCGAGCTGCGCCGGCACGATCCGCCGGTCATCGCTCGCGTGCGGGACGGCTGCACCTTCGTCGACCTGCGCACGGTGCACGAGGGCGACGACCGGGACGTGGTCGCCGCCCTGCGCGACTCACGGCACTAGCCGATGCGCGTCGTCGCCACCGCCGGTCACGTCGATCACGGCAAGTCGTCGCTCGTCCGCGCGTTGACCGGCATCGATCCGGACCGGTTCGAGGAGGAGCAGCGGCGCGGGCTGACCATCGACCTCGGCTTCGCCCACATGACGTTGCCGAGCGGCGAGGGCATCAGCTTCATCGACGTGCCCGGGCACGTGCGCTTCATCCGCAACATGCTCGCCGGCGTCGGCGGCGTCGATGCGTGCGTGCTCGTGATCGCCGCGACCGAGGGATGGAAGCCGCAGACCGAGGAGCACCTGCGGATCCTCGAGCTGCTCGGGGTGCGCCACGGCGTGGTGGTGATGACGATGACCGACCTCGTGGACGACGAGTGGTTGCAACTCCAACAACTTGAGGTCAGCGATCATCTCGCCGGATCGTTCCTCGCCGACGCCCCGCTCGTGGCGTTCAGCAACGCGTCCGGCGACGGGCTCGAGGACGTGCTCGGCGCCCTGGACGATCTCGTGCGCACTACGCCTGCTGCCGTCTCACGCGAGCGCCCGCGGCTGTGGATCGACCGTGTCTTCGCCGCGAAGGGCAGCGGCACGGTGGTCACCGGCACGCTCACGGGCGGCGAGGTGCGGGTCGATCAGCACCTCGACGTGTGGCCGCTGGAGATCGACGTGCGGGTGCGCAGCGTGCAGACGCACGGTGCCCGGGTCGATGCGCTCGGGCCGGGCAACCGCGCCGCGCTCAACCTCGCCGGCGTCGACCACGATCAGCTCGCTCGCGGCGATGCACTGGTGGTCGCCGAGCAGTGGCGCCCGACCCAGCGCTTCGACGCCTCGTTGCGGGTGCTCGGCGCGCTCGACCACGACGTGTCGCGACGCGGGGCGTACGTGGCCTACATCGGCTCGGGCGAGGTGCCGGTGCGGCTGCGCGTCCTCGGCAGCCAAGCGATCGCGCCGGGCGCGGACGGTCTCGTGCGGATCCACCTCCAGCGCTCCCTGCCGCTCCTGCCGGGTGATCGGTTCGTGCTGCGCGAGAGCGGCCGGAGCGAGACCGTCGGCGGCGGCGAGGTCCTCGACGTCGCACCCGCGCTCCCGGCGTCCAAGGCACGTCCCGACCGCTCCATCGAGCGAGTCCTGCGCGAACGGGGGGTGATCAGCACCGACGACCTCGCCGCACTGACCGGCGCGCCCGTCGACGCACTCCCCGGCGAGCACGTCGGCCGGTGGATGATCGATCCCGTCCTGCACCTGACGATGCAGACCGCGCTGCTCGCACGCATCGACGCCGCCGGTGCGACAGGGCTCGACACGGCCGTGCTCGACGAGCCGCAACGCGCGCTGCTCGGCACGTTCGCCGACGTGCACATCGACGGCGGCATCGCCCGCCGGGTCGGGTTCGTCGACAGCTACGCCGACCATCCGTTCACCGCCGCGCTGCGCGCCGGCGGGGTCGCGCCGCCGGACCCGGTCGGGGTGACCCGCAACGAGCTGCGCGAGCTGATCCGGCGTGGGCTGATCGTCGAGCGCGACGGCATCTGCTTCCACCCGGACACGATCGACGCTGCCGCCCAGCGCGCCGCGCAGCTGCTGCTGCGGGGCGCCGAACCGGCCGGCCCGAGCGCCCCGAACGCAGCCGGGTTCACGATGTCGCAGTTCCGCGAGGCACTCGGCACGAGTCGCAAGTACGCGCTGCCGCTGCTCAACGAGCTCGACGCGCGGGGTGTCACTCGTCGGCGGGGGGATGTCCGGATCGCCGGGCCACGGTTGCCGCCGCCGGCTTCGCCCGACCGTTGAGCGACGTCACCCGGCGCAGGCCGCGGCGCTGGACGGTGGGGACGTCGTGCTCGAGGTCGCGTGCAGCCTTGGCGACGCGCAGGTCGTTGGTGATCACCTCGCCGAACCGGTTCGGCTCGGCGAGCAGCCAGCTGTGGGAGCCCTCCACCACGGTGCCCTGCACCCCGGACGCGACGCACAGGGCCTCGAACGACTCGCGCGGGATCACTCCGTCCCGTGTCGCCCAGATGATCGAGATCGGCATGCCCTGATCGCGCAGCTGCTCGAGCTCGTGACGCAGATCCGCGCGCCGAGCGAGGTTGGCGACGCGCAACATCGCCCGCGGGTTGCGCAGCAGGTTGGGCACGAAGTCCTCGGCCATCACCGGCACCACCTTGGTGGCCTGGCGCAGCGGCCACACGTCCGACGGGAAGTGCAGGCCCCAGTCCCACAGCGGTCGATCGGCGATGCTGCGCAACGAGTTGCCCTTGCGCCACGACGAGCCGCCGACCGCGTTGACCAGCACCAGCGAGCGCACCTTGGCACGGTGCTCGTAGGCGAGACGCACGGCCACCCCGCCGCCGAACGAGTGCCCCATCACGACGGCCGGCTCGTCCACCTCGAGCACGTCGAGGAAGTCGGAGACCCAGCGGGCGTAGCCGCTGATCGAGAAGGCGCCGTCGGACAGGCCGCCGGTGCCGCCGAAGCCGGGCATCGCCGGGGCGTACACGCGGCATCCCTGCGAGGCGATGATCTCGATCACGCCCCGGTACGTGTGGTGGGCGAGCGCCCAGCCGTGGAGCAGCAGGACCGGCATGCCCTCACCCGCCACGCTGTACGCGGCGGGGCGCCCCTGGACCCACGTCCGCTTGGAGACCACGACCGGTGTCATCAGGACCTCGTCAGTCGCGGCTGCGTTGTTCCCGGTAGTCGCGGGCCGCGCCGTCAAGCGGCTCCACCTGCAGGGTGACGCCGTCGATCGCCACCACCCGCAGCCCGGCACCGAGGGAGATCGGTGTCGCCCGGTTCGTCCGCGCCCGCCAGCGCGCCGCGCCGACGGTGGCGATGCCCTCCGGGTCGATCTCCTCGGCCGCGGTCCCGGTCTCGCCGATCATCCACTCCCGCCCGATGGTCGGTGTGGCGAACCGGGTGCGCACCATCGACGGCATGCCGACGATGTAGGTGAGCATCACCCCCACCACCCCGGCGATCAGGGTGATCCAGCTCAGCCGGAGGTCGTTGCCGGGCAACGGTTGGTACAGGAACCAGGACCCGAGGATGAACAGCGTGATCCCCGCTCCCGTCCAGAACCGTGGGACGCCGACCTGCACGTCGATCGCGAAGGCCAGCATCGCCAGCACCAGCAGCACGATCGCGAACGGACGCACCGGCAGCTCGGCGAACCCGTAGCAGCCGAAGATGATGCAGACCGCGCCGACCAGACCGGCGACGCCGACACCTGCGGTGAAGAACTCGAAGATCAGCAGTGCTGCCCCGATCACGAAGAACAGGTAGGCCATCGACGGGCTGGCGACCGTGTGCATCAACTGATCAGTCAGGCCGAGGCCGTTGAAGCGCACGAGCGTGCTCGTCGACTGCACCTGACCGTTCGCCTGCAGCTCGTCGGTGACGGTGTCGAGCGTGCGCCCCCTGGCCTGCACGCCGTCCAGCGCCTGGACCATGTTGCGCACCGTCGGCACGCCGACGTCCTTCGTGTCGAGGCGGAGCACACCGGCGGCGCGCGCCTCGTTGAAGCTCATCGATCCGGTGCGCAGGACGGCCGCCGAGTTGCCGAAGTCGACGACCTTGCCGTCGTACGCGAGTGGCTCGCCCGTGTACCCGATGCGGCTGCCCTGCACCATCGCGGTCACGTCCGCCACGGCGAACAGCTGGGCCGGCAGGCCGTAGACCCGCGACCCGCTGGACGGTCCGACCCAGATCCCGATCGCGACCGTGGAGTCGGCGAGCTCGCCGACGAGCTTGGCCATGGTCGCACGCGACACCGTGGCTCCGCTCGAGCTCATCTGCAGGATCAACGCCTGCGACCCGTTGTGCTCGCTGCGGTCGATGGCCTGCTCGATCGATTCGACCACCACCGCGTCGAACAGCCCGGAGACCTGCAGCACATCGACCGGCGCGAGGTCGGCCGCCGTCCCGGCTCCGGTGCCGTCACCCGACGCTGCGGTGCTCGCCGTCACGCCTTCACCAGGTGTGGTCGTGGCCGTCGATCCGGCAGCGCCGACGACGAGGCCGGTCGCGGCCGACGGCTGGCCGATGGGTGATGTCGCCGCGTCGATGCGCGGCGCGGACGCCGGGTCGCTTGCCTGCGCCCGGGCGCCGGCGAGGCCGAGCCCCCCGGCCAGCGCCAGGGCGGCCGAGATCAAGGCGATCGCTAGTCTGCGCACAAATGCCTCCGAAGAGCGTGGATCCGCTGCATTTCCTCTCCGCTGCCCGCGTTGCCATCGTGGCCGGCAAAGGGGGCGTGGGGAAGACCACGGTAACGGCCGTTCTGGCGCGAGCGGCAGTGCGTCGCGGCCTTCGGGTGCTGGTCGTCGAGCTGGACGACCGTCCGGCGCTGCGCAACCTGCTCGGCGACGTGCCGTCGTTGACGATCACCGCTGCCGATGCGCTGGCCGAGTACCTGGACACGCATGGCCTCAAGCGGGTGTCGCGCCGGCTGATCAGCAGCGGCGTGATCGACGTCGTGGCCACCGCTGCACCCGGCATCGACGACATCGTCGTGCTGGGCAAGATCAAGCAGCTCGAGCGCTCCGGGGAGTGGGACCTGATCCTGGTGGATGGGCCCGCAGCCGGCCACGCGATCACGTTCCTGCAGGCGGCGCCCGGGATGTTGGCCACGGTGCGTGGTGGTCCGCTGCGCACCCAGGCGGCGGACGTGGCGGCGATGCTCGCCGACCAGCGGCGTGCCCAGGTGGTGCTGGTGACCCTGCCGGAGACGACTCCCGTGAACGAACTGGTCGAGACCGCCTACGCATTGGAGGACCGGGCGCAGGTCCACCTCGGACCGGTGGTCGTCAACGCCGTCGACGTCGGCTTCGGCGACGACCTCGATCCAGCAGTCGCGCCGCCCGAGTCGCCGATGCGCGCCGCGGCCGAGTTCCGCAACGCCCGCCGCGAGCTGCATCGGGGCGAGTGCGCGCGCCTCGGCCAGGATCTGGCACTCGCGCAGCTGCACCTGCCGGTGCACGCCGGCACGACCCTCGACGCCGCTGCGGTGGAGCAGCTGGCCACCGTCTGGGACGAGCCCCAGGCGCAACCCGACGACGACGTCGCGACCGCGGGCACGATCGAACCGTGACGGCGCTGGCAGATTCCGTGGCGACCGCCGAGGTGCTCGTGTGCTGCGGCACGGGCGGTGTCGGCAAGACGACCACCGCGGCGGCGCTGGGGCTGGAGGCGGCGCGCCGCGGACGGCGGGCCGTGGTGGTCACCATCGATCCGGCCAAGCGACTCGCCGACGCGCTCGGCGTTCCGGGCGGGCTCGGCAACGACCCCGTCCGCCTGCCGATCGAGGCCGACGGCGAGCTGTGGGCGCTGATGCTGGACAGCGCGAGCACGTTCGACGGCTTGGTGACCAGGTACGCGAGCAGCCCCCAGCAGGCCGAGCGAATCCTCGGCAACGCGTTCTACCGCAACGTCGCCGGCTCGTTCAGCGGCACCCAGGACTACATGGCCGCCGAGCGGCTGCACGCCCTGCACCTCGACGACCGGTTCGACGTCGTCATCGTCGACACGCCTCCCACGCGCAACGCGCTCGACTTCCTCGACGCGCCGGGCGTGATCGCCCGGTTCCTCGACCATCCGCTGTTCAAGCTGCTGATGCTGCCGACCCGGCGCGGGCTGCGCGTGCTCAACCTGGCGGCCCAACCGATCCTGCGATCGATCGGCAAGGTCGTCGGTGGCGACGTGCTCGCCGACGCGATCGCGTTCTTCCAGGCGTTCGACGGGATGGAGACCGGCTTCCGCCGTCGCGCCGACGACGTGCTCGCCCTGCTGCGCAGCGACGTGACCCGGTTCGTGCTCGTCGCCTCGCCACGCGGCGACACGATCGAGGAGGCCGCGTTCTTCGCCGCCCGGCTGCGGTCGGCGAACCTCGCAGTGACGACGCTGGTCGTCAACCGGGCGACCCCGACGTTCGGCGAGCTGCCGGCGCAGCGCCCGCGGCGACCCGACCGGGCCGCGCTGTACGACAACCTCGCCGACCTCGTCGCTGCGGCCGCCGCAGAGCGCCACAACCTCACCGGCCTGCTCGAGGACCTCGCGCTCGACCCCGTCGGCGGATCGGTCTGGGTCCCGCTGCTGCCCACCGACGTCCACGATCTCGACGGCCTGGCCATGATCCGCTCCCTCCTCTTCGACCCCTCCCCCGTCTGACGGCCCGCGCCGAGTCCGCCCCCGGCCCGGTCGAGCCGCCCGCCCGGACGCCTCGAGCTGTGGGGGCGAACCCGGCCGCTGACGCATCTGACCGGCCGGGGGGAACGGCGCTAACGTCCACGGCGTGCACATCCTCATCGGGACCGACGCCGACTACGTGGTCAACGAGGTCACCGCGGCGCTCGGCGGTCCGGACGTGTCGTTCACGATCTGCCGCAACGGGCGTGAGATCAGCGACGTGGTCGAGGCGCGCACGCCGGACCTGATGGTGCTCGACCTGCAGATCGGTTCGATGGGTGCGATGGCGGTCACGATGAGCCTCCGGCTGGACGAGAGCTCGGGCCGGCTGCCGCACGTCAAGGTGCTGATGCTCCTCGACCGGCGCGCCGACGTGCACCTCGCCAAGCGCTGCGGTGCGGAGATGTGGCTGATCAAACCGGTCGATGCGCTCACGTTGAAGCGTGCCGCCCGGGCAGTGATCGACGGTCCCTCACCGGTGCCGCTGGCGACCACTGCGCCGGCTCGCCGCTGGAAGAGCCTCGGCTCGACGGCACCCGCAGCCGTTGAATCGCCTGAGGAAGAACCGGCGGCCGCGGGGTAGCATCGCAGCCGCTGTTCCCGTCCGCGGGGATTGCGGGGTGTAGCGCAGCTTGGTTAGCGCGCCACGTTCGGGACGTGGAGGCCGGGAGTTCAAATCTCCCCACCCCGACTGAAGAAGTCGCAGATCAGAGGAGGGTGGGCGACACCCTCATCGAGATCATCGAGATCATCGAGATCATCGAGATCGCCGGCGGGTGACGGAGGCGGTGCACGCCGATCGGCGCCAGCCGGAGCTCATCCGCCACGACCTGCCCGCCGGCCGGCGCTCTCACCGGCGCGTAGGTGCACGCGGCGCAGCAATTGGGCGTTGAGGGCGACGACGATCGTCGAGAGGCTCATCAGGATCGCACCGACTGCCGGGGCGAGGGTGATCCCGGCCCAGGACAGTGCCCCGGCGGCGAGGGGGATGGAGACGATGTTGTACCCGGCGGCCCAGGCGAGGTTCTGGCGCATCTTGCCGTAGGACGCTCGCGACAGCCGGATGACTCCGGTGACCGACCGCGGGTCGTTGTTGGCGAGGACGACTCCCGCCGATTCGATGGCGACGTCGGTGCCGGCGCCGATCGCCAGTCCGACGTCGGCGCGGGCGAGGGCTGGGGCGTCGTTGACGCCGTCGCCGACCATCGCGACCTTGTAGCCGCGGGCTTGGAGCTCGGCAACCTCGTGCTGCTTGTCCTCGGGGAGGACTTCGGCGAACACTTCGTCGATGCCGAGCTGAGCGGCGACGGCGTCGGCGACCTGTCGTGCGTCACCGGTGATCATCAGGACCCGTTCGATGCCGATGGCGTGGAGTTCGATCACGGCCTGGCTGGCTTCGGGACGGACCCCGTCCTCGAGCGCGAGCGCTCCGATGATCTCGTCGTCGCGGACGAGGTACAGGACCGCAGCGCCGCGAGAGGTCCACTCGTCGAGGGTGCGCTGGATCGAACCAGGCACCGTCAGGGAGCGTTGGCGGAGGAGCGCGGGGCCGCCGACCGCGTAGCGGTGGCGTCCGATGAGGGCCTCGACACCCCGGCCGGTGATCGCGCGGAACTCGGATGCCGTCGCGACGTCTCCGCGGGCGCGCGCTGCCGAGACGATCGCTCGTGCCAAGGGGTGTTCGCTGTCGAGCTCGACGCCACCGGCGAGGCGCAGGACCTCGTCGTCGCTGATCTCGACGCCGGCCACACCGGTGACGACGTGGTGACCTTCGGTGAGGGTGCCGGTCTTGTCGAACAGCACCGCGGTGATGGTTCGCATGCGTTCCAGCGCGAGCCGGTCCTTGACCAGGATCCCGCTGCGCGCGGCGACCGCTGTGGAGATGGCGATGACGAGCGGGATCGCCAATCCCAAGGCGTGCGGGCAGGCGATCACCAGCACCGTGACGGTGCTCGTGACGGCCTGTTTGACGTCCCCGACGAGCGACCAGGCGACGAACGTGACGATCGCCGCACCCGTCGCGACGTAGAACAACCATCCGGCGAAACGATCGGCGAGCACCTGCGCACGACTGTTCGAGGTCTGCGCCTCGGCGACGAGACGTTGGATCCCGGCGAGTGCGGTGTCGTCGCCGACGGCGGAGATGCGCACCCGAATCGACGAGTCGGTCGACACCGTGCCGGCGACGACCCGGTCACCTGGTCCCTTGGCGACGGGTTTGGATTCGCCGGTGATCATCGACTCGTCGATCTCTGCTTCGCCTTGCTCGATCGTGCCGTCGGCGGGCACACGGGAACCAGCCCGGACGAGGACGAGCTGACCGGCCGCGAGCTCCTCGACGGGCACCGTTCGGAGCTGGTCGCCGTCGACGATCTCGGCGTCGTCGGGCAGCAACGCGGCGAGGGCGGCGAGGGCTCCTCGGGCTTGGCCGATGGCTCTCATCTCCTGCCAGTGACCGAGCAGCATGATCGTCACCAGCGCGGCGAGCTCCCACCAGAACTCGAGGTCGAACCAGCCGAGGCTCGACGCCATCGAGGACGCCCATGCCACGGTGATCGCCATGGCGATCAGCAACATCATCCCGGGCGTTCGGTCTCGCGCTTCGCCGACGGCACCTTTCAAGAACGGCCAGCCACCCCAGGCGAACAGGAACGTGCCGAGGAACGGCCCGACCCAGCCGACACCGGTCAGGTGGTAGCCGAACCAGTCCATGATCGTCGTGCTCGTGGCGACGACCGGGATGGAGATGACCAGCGTCAGCCAGAATCGACGGCGGAACGCTTCGGGGTCGTGGCCGGCGTGCTCGTCGTGCGGCGCACCGCCACGGTGTGGGTGTGGGTGGTGGTGGGGCGAATGAGTGCTCGGGTGTCCGTCGTCATGGTCGGCGGCGACCTCACCCGTCCGGTGCTGGTGATCGAGGTGCTCGTTCACGTTGTCAGCGGACCTTCTCGGAGGTGGCGAACGTCGTTGCGGTCGCCGTTGGGTGTGCGGTGCCGAGCCTCGCACCTGCCGAGCGGAAGCGGCGGAGGCGGAGGCTGTTGGAGACGACGAAGACGCTGGAGGCGGCCATCGCGAGGCCGGCGAGCATCGGGTTCAGCAGCCCGGCCGCGGCCAGTGGGAGTGCCGCGATGTTGTACGCGAACGCCCAGAAGAGGTTCGTCTTGATCGTCTTCAGCGTCTGGCGTGAGAGCCGGATCGCGTCGACGGCGGCACGCAGGTCGCCACGCACCAGGGTGATGTCGCTCGCCTCGATGGCGACGTCGGTGCCGGTTCCCATCGCGAGGCCGAGATCGGCCTGGGCGAGGGCGGCGGCGTCGTTGATGCCATCTCCGACCATCGCGACCACTCGACCTTCGCCCTGGAGGCGACGGATCACATCCACCTTGTCCTGAGGGAGGACCTCGGCAATCACGTCGTCGATGCCGATCTGCGACGCAACAGCTCTCGCGGCTCGTTCGTTGTCGCCGGTGAGCAGCACCGGGCGCAGGCCGAGGCCGCGCAATCCGGCGATGGCTTCGCCGGAGGTGGGCTTGATGGTGTCGGACACGACCAGCACCGCGCGTGCCCGGCCGTCCCAACCGACGAAGATCGGCGTCCGTCCGGACGCCTCGGCCGCGTCGCGGGCGCTGCGCAGGGTGTCGTCGAGGAGGAGGGACCAGTCGGCGAGGAACCGCGCTCGACCGGCCACGACTGCGTGACCGTCGACGACACCTCGGACGCCGAGTCCCTCGGTGCTCGCGAACGATTCCACCGGCGCCAACGTGATGCCGCGGGCTGTGGTGCCGGCGGCGATCGCCTGAGCGATCGGGTGCTCGGAGGCGTGTTCGACGGAACCAGCGAGGAACAGCGCCTGCTCGGGTGTGCTGTCGCCGGTCGTGATCACCTCGATCAGTGACATCTTGCCCGTGGTCACGGTGCCCGTCTTGTCCAGCACGACGGTGTCGACCTTGCGGGTTGATTCGAGGATCTCGGGGCCCTTGATCAGGATGCCGAGCTGGGCACCGCGGCCGGTGCCGACCATCAGCGCGGTCGGCGTCGCCAAGCCGAGGGCGCAGGGGCAGGCGATGATCAGCACCGCGACGGCGGCAGTGAACGCCGTGGTGGCGTTGTCAGTGGCGGCGGCGGTGAGCCAGAACCCGAGTGTTGCGACGGCGAGCGTGATCACCACTGGCACGAAGATCGCCGAGATCCGGTCGGCGAGCCGCTGGACGTCCGCCTTTCCCGTCTGGGCGTCTTCGACCATCCGACCGATCTGGGCCAGCGCGGTGTCGGCTCCGACGCGAGTGGCTCTGACCACGAGCCGGCCGCCGGCGTTGACGGTCGCTCCTGTGACCGGATCACCCACCGTGACCTCGACCGGCACCGGTTCTCCCGTCAGCAGCGACGCGTCGACTGCCGAGGCTCCTTCGACCACCGTGCCGTCGGTGGCGATCTTCTCGCCGGGACGGACGATGAACAGGTCGCCCACCGCGAGTTGTTCGATCGGGATCCGGAGCTCGTTGCCGTCGCGTCGGACGGCCACGTCTTTCGCTCCGAGCTCGAGCAGCGCTTCGAGAGCGGCGCCGGAACGGCGTTTGGCGCGTGCTTCGAAGTAGCGGCCGGCGAGGATGAACACGGTCACTCCGGCGGCGACCTCGAGGTAGATCTGGCTCGAACCCATGCCACGCTCCGGGGCCAACGAGAACGGGTGGCGCATCGACAGCTCACCGGCATGACCGAAGAACAGGGCGTACAGGCTCCACCCGAACGCGGCGAGGGTGCCAACCGAGATGAGGGTGTCCATCGTCGCGGCAGCGTGGCGGAGGTTGGTCCAGGCCGCCCTGTGGAACGGCCACGCACCCCAGGCGACGACCGGGCCGGCGAGGGCCAGCGACAGCCATTGCCAGCCGTCGAACTGCAACGGTGGGATCATCGCCATCGCGATCACTGGTGTGGCCAACACGGCGGAGATGACCAGCCGTTGGCGGAGCGACCGAGTCGCGAGATCCACGCGCGGAGCAGGCCCGGCGTCTGCGGGGTGTGCCCGCTCAGTGGTCGACGGGACCCTGGCGGTGTAGCCAGTGGCTTCCACCTGGGCGATCAGCTCGGCGGCCGTGACCGTGTCGGCGACGGTGACCTTGGCCTTCTCGGTCGCGTAGTTGACGGTGGCAGTCACGCCGTCCATCCGGTTCAGTCGCTTCTCGATGCGTGCCGCGCACGACGCGCAGGTCATCCCGCCGATGTCGAGCTGGATCTGTGAACCGCCAGCAGGAGAGGTGTGCGTGGACATGTCAGTGCCCTCCGGGTGCTGGGGACGGCGTGACGCGGTCGTGGGCTGCCGCGTCGGGGACGACGACGGTGAAGGCCGCCGTACGGACGTTGCCGTCGTGGGAGAAGTCGAAGAACAGCCGGTACGTGCCCGGGGTCGGGAACTCGCCCGTGAACGTGATCGCCGATGTCTCGTCGTCGTGGGGGTGGACGTGCAGGTAGGCAAGGTCACCGTCGCGGATCGCGACGAGGTGACCGGCCGCGCCGAGGTACGGATCCGTGCGCACCACGTGGCCGGCGAGCTCGACGGTGAACCTCAGCTCCGTGTCGCCGAGTTCCGGTGTCCCCGTCATGGTCACGGTGTACCCGTCGACGTTGGCAACACTGCTCTGTAGGGGCACGTCGACGCCAGGAACATCGCCGGGGACGGTGACGTCGGTGCCGAGTGTCAGGTTGTCGGCGCCCGTCGGTTGGAAGTCGGCGAACACCCGATACGAGCCCGGCTGCAGTGGTGGCAGGTCGACGGTCCAGCGGCCGGAGGAATCCATGGTCGGGTGGAGGTGGAGGTAGTCGACGAGGTTGCGGGACAGCACGATCAGGTGCAACGCACGCTCGTGGAGCGGGTCGAACGAGGTGATCGGCTCCCCGCGGTCGTCGACGATCGCGAACCCGAACTGAGACGGCGCGCCGGCGGTGATCGTGCTGGTCTCGACGCGGAGTCGGTAGCCGGCCTCGGCGACGGCGAGCCCCCGCGGATGCTCCGTGACGCCGGACGTCCCTGTGACGTGTGTGCTGTGGCTGCTGGTGGTGACCCCGATCGGGCCAGCGGTGGCGCCGACGGCTGCGGCCCCACCGAAGCCGACTGCGAGAACCGCCGCGAACGCAGCGAGTTTGGTGGCGGTGTTCACGACGTCACTTCGTATCCGGCTTCGGTGACCGCCGCGATGCAGTGGCTGCAGGTCATACCGGAGACGTGGAACGTCGTGCTGGTGCTCAT
Organism: Ilumatobacteraceae bacterium; assembly: GCA_025464045.1. Lineage (GTDB taxonomy): Bacteria > Actinomycetota > Acidimicrobiia > Acidimicrobiales > Ilumatobacteraceae > JAODBQ01. The sequence continues at coordinate 3,163 of JAODBQ010000477.1, read as the reverse complement.
CGTGTGCTCCTCGAGGATCGCGTGCCGATGGAGAGGTAAATACCCCCCTGGGGTATGTTGCATCCTAGGTACCCCCCTCCGGTATGTCAACCGCGACTGGCGATCGAGTTCGACGCGGCCGCACGGGCCGTCACCGTGGCGACGACGACGTCGCAGACGATGCAGGCAACACTCACCGCGGTGGCGATCGACCGTTTACACGGGCAGCACCAACGGCTCGTTCCTGCCGTTCTCCGCCGAAGTGATGCAGGACATCCAGATCAGTGCGCCAGTGGGGCGACTGATGGGGAGCAGGTCGGCCAGCTCGCCAACACCGGACCTCGCGGACGCTGTCAGCGGTGGAGCTGCTGGTCCCTGAACGCGTCGGCGTTGCCCGCCGCGGCCTGGACCGGCTCGAGGTAGAACCTCGCCCAACGGATCAGGTCGCCGGACACGCCGAAGATGATCACCCCGCGCATGATGTGCTCGGTGCCGTCGAGACGGTGCCCGCGGTGCTCCCACTCGGACCACACCACGTCACCGTCGGCGGCGCATCGCAGCAGCTCGGCGACGACGTCAGGGACCGCGGCGAAGATCTCCTCCCAGTTCCTGCGGACCTGTTCGCGACCGACGAAGCCACGCTCGGGATGTGCCGGGGTGTCGTTGCGGTACTCCTCGGCGAAGCACGCCACCACGCCATCCAGGTCGTGGGCATTCGTTGCCCGACAGAGCCGATCGACCAACGCCGCCGGTCCGGAGGCCAGGCCCACCCCGGTCACCGCGACGCTCCGGACGCACCAGCTTCGATCGGCCTGGCCAACAGCACGGCGTGCACGGGTCCTTCTCTCTCCACCGGTTCGATCCAGTGTGCTAGATTGATTCCATCACTATGGAGACGAATCGCCGACCTGTCAAGCGACGCGTGTACGACTCGTCGTTGCGACAGCACCACGCCGAACGCACTCGGGCCAGGGTCCTCGATGTCGCTCGCCAACGGCTCCTCGCCGACGGCTTCGCCGCCACCACCATCGCCGCCATCGCCAGCGGCGCCGGCGTGTCGGTCGACACGATCTACAAGACGTTCGGCGGCAAGGCCGGGCTGGTGCGCGCGATCCACGAGCAGGACCTCTCCGGGGCGGGGCCGGTCCCCGCCGAGGCACGCTCCGATGCACTGCAGACGACCGAGCGCGACCCCGTCGCGATCATGCGCGGCATCGGGCAACTCGCCGCAGAGGTCGCGCCTCGTGTGGCGCCGGTGATGCTGCTCATCCGCGACGCGGCGCTCGTCGATCCGGAGATGGCCGCCCTGAAGACCGAGCTCGACGATCGTCGGCTGGCGCGGATGATCCACAACGCGCGCAACCTCGCCGACGGCGGCCACCTCCGCGACGACGTCACCGTCGATCGAGCCGGCGAGATCATGTGGACCTACAGCTCTCCCGAGCTGTACGAGCTGATCGTCCACACCCGCGGCTGGAACGCAGACCAGCTCGCAGGCTTCGTCAGCGACGCCCTCACCGCGCACCTGCTGCGTCGATGACGCCGACGTCGACCTGTTCGCCCGACGCCCGCGGAGCGGTAGATTGCGCGACGGTGCCCGAGACCGCCATCGATTGGGACCGCCAGATGATCGATCGGATCATCGCCGGTGACGACTCCGCGCTGGCCTGTGTGTACGACCAGTACGGCGCGCTCGTGCACGGCATCGCACTCCGCCTGGTCGGCGCCGACGCAGCCGCCGACATCTGTCAGGACGTGTTCGTCACGCTGTGGAACCAACCCGACGGGTGGGATCCGGCGCGCGGGAACCTGCGAGTCTTCCTGGCGGTGGTTGCGAGGCGACGGAGCATCGATCAGCTGCGCAAGACCGGGAGGCGCACGGCCAACGAGCAACGGGCCCAACACGCCGCGCCGGTCGTGGTCCCGAACGTCGACGAGGCTGCGATCGCGCTCGTCACCGGCGACCGCGTCCGGCAGGCACTCGCCGCACTACCGGAGGTGCAGCGACACTCGATCGAGCTCGCCTACTTCGAGGGTCTCACGTATCGGCAGGTCGCGGTCGCGACCGGGGCGTCGGAGGGCACGGCGAAGTCGCGCATCCGACTGGGCCTGCGCCGCCTCGGCGAACAGCTCGGCACGACGTTGAACGTGGCGTCACCATGAGTCCCGACGTCGACGACCTCGACGCGCAGGCGCAGCAGTGGTCGCTGGAGCCCGTGATCGCCGCCCTCGCCGAAGACGATGCCGACACGCCTGCGCCGAGCACCCGCGCCCGGCTGCTCGCGCGCGTGGCAGCCGCGCCGCGCCGGTTGCCGGATCCCGTCGCGCCGTCGGACCTGTACGCGTCGCGCGCCGATGCGCTCCGCGCACTGCTCGCCGACCTCGACGCCGACCAGTGGCACCGTCGCGCCGCGCCGTACGAGTGGTCGGTGCACGGACTGGTCGCCCACCTCCTCGTCATCGAGCAGTACACCGCATCCCGGTTCGGGCTGTGCGACCCGCCGCCGGGCGCCGAGCACGACCACCTCGCGCTCGGCGCCGAGGTCATCGCCGCCGAGCAGCGCGACGCGCCCGAGCACACGGCACAGCGATGGTCCGCCGCGGCGCGATCGATCGCCGACCACGCGACCTCCCCGCGGTTCGCGGCCGATGCCCCGGCTCCGCTGCACGGCTGGCCGTTCTCCAGTTCGTCCGCACTCGTCGCCCGGGCGTTCGAGCTGTGGACGCACACCGACGACATCAGGCGTGCCACCGGTCGTCCCGACGAGCACGTGCCGGCAGGCGAGCTGCGCACGATGTCGAGCTTCTCGGTGGGGACGCTGCCGTTCCTGCTGCCGCGCGTCGCGCCGGACACCGCGATGCAGTCGACGCGCATCGTGCTCACGGGCGCCGGCGGCGGCACGTTCGACATCGGCGGTGGCGGCGAACGGCGTGCGCTCCTCGCGACCGACGTCGTCGACTACTGCCGCGTCGTCGCCCGGCGCATCGCTCCGCACGACCTCCATTGCACGATCGAGGGCGACCACGTTCTCGTCGGCAACCTGCTCGCGGCGTCGAGCGTCTTCGCCGTGTGAGCGACCCGATGGCGGTCGATCGCTGACCCGCCCTAGCGACGGACGGCGAACCTGCCTGCCCGGACCGCGGCCTGCCTGGCCGCCACGGACGCCGCCGCGGCGCGCTTGGC
>JAODBQ010000053.1 GCA_025464045.1 Ilumatobacteraceae bacterium | reverse complement strand
GCCAAGGTCGAGAGGCGAAGCGGGCGTCACCGCCGACGAAGCGGAAGCTGACTGCTCGGCGCCCAAGCGGTGAGGCCGGCCGTGCCAGGGGCGCTGTGGACCGTGCGGAAGTGGAACGCGAGCACGTCGCCCGGGGCGACGTCGAAGGACAGGATCTCGTGCTCGGACGAGTCGCGGTCGATGTCGGAGACGAGCTCGAAGCCGTCCTCGGCGGCGGCGTAGGGGGTGTGGTCGGCGAACATCCGCGGCACGAACCGACGACCCCAGCGGTGCGAGCCGACGACGAACCGCACGCCGGCCGGCGCGGGGACCGGGTCGAGCGGCACCCACAGGCTCACGTTCTCCGCGCCGTCCACGCAGTAGTACGGCTCGTCGTGGTGCCACGGGGTGATCTCGTTCGTGCCCGGCTCCTTGACCAGCGCGTGCTCGTGGAAGAACCGCACCGGCCCGTCGATCAGCCCGTGCGCCAGCTTCGGCAAGGCGCCCGTCAGCGCGATGCGCCCGTAGCCGTCGATGCGCTGCCAGTTGACGTAGTCGCCGAAGAACCTCCCCGCACCGGTCGGCGGGGTGTAGTCGTTCGCCCAGGGACCCGGCTCGGCCAGGTTCTCGTCCAGCGCCGCGGCGAGCTCGGCCAGCGCATCCGGGTCCAGCGCACCGCGCACGACGACCACCCCGTCGCGGCGGTAGTGCTCGCGCAGGTCACCCGTCATCGGGCGTCGACCGCCTCGGACCGGCCCGTGCGGCGAACGACCCTCAGCTCCACGGCGTCAACCGTACGCACCGGTCACCGAGCCCGTGCGCTCAGCTCGTGACGCCGAGCAGTTCGGCGGCGATCTGGTCGCCGATCGCCAACGACGCCGTCGCCGCGGGCGACGGCGCGTTGAGCACGTGCAGCACGCGACCGTCGTTGCTGCGGCCGAACTCGAAGTCGTCGGCGAGCCGACCGTCGGGGTGCACCGCCTGGGCGCGCACGCCGCTGGACGCGGGCTCGAGATCCTGCGCGCGCACCTCCGGCACCAACCGCGACAGCGCGTCCGCGAACCGACGACGGCTCAGCGAGCGGACCATCTCCGACAGCCCGTAGCGCCACTGCTCCTTGACCAGCATGCGGAATCCGGGGAACCGCACGGTCTCGGCGATGTCGTGGCGGTCCACGACCCGCCACGAGTAGCCCTCCCGCGCGAGCGCCAGCACGGCGTTCGGGCCGGCGTGGATCCGCCCGCTGATGCCTCGCGTGAGGTGCACGCCGAGGAACGGGAACTGCGGATCCGGCACCGGGTAGATCAGCGAACGTACGAGGTGGCTGCGCGATGGGGCGAGCTCGAAGTACTCGCCGCGGAACGGCACGATCATCATCCCCTTCGCTGCCGCGTCTCCGCCGAAGAGCCGCGCGATGCGGTCGGCGTGGAGGCCGGCGCAGTTCACGACGCGGTCGGTGCGCAGCGGTCCGGCGGACGTCTCGACGACGAGCGCGGCGCCGTCGGAGGCAACGCCGACCACGGCCGCGCCGAGCCGGAGCTGGGCACCGCGTCCGACCAACGCCGTGGCCAGCGCGGCGCACACGCCGGAGTAGTCGGCGATGCCGGTCACCTTCACGTGCAGTGCCTCGATCCCGGCGGCGTGCGGCTCCAGCTCGCGCAGCCGCGCGGAGCCGACCAGCTCGACGTCGACCCCGTTCGCCACGCACCGCCGGTGCAGCTCGGCGAGCCGCGGCCGCTCGTCGGCCGACACGGCCACCACGACCTTGCCGCAGATCTCGTGGGCGATGTCGTGCTCGGCGCAGAACTCGACCATCCGCTGACGTCCCGCGGTGCACAGCCGGGCCTTCTCCGAACCGGGCTTGTAGTACACGCCGGCGTGGATCACGCCGGAGTTGCGGCCGGTCTGGTGACCCGCGATCGAGCCCTCCTTGTCGACGATCGCGACGCGCAGCCGAGGGTCGACGGCCAGCACGGCGTGCGCCGTGGACAACCCGACGATGCCGGCTCCGATGACGACGACGTCGACCTGTTCCATCGCCGAGACGGTACCGAAGCGAGCCGCGGCGCGCCGCAGCACCTGCCGGACCGGGGCGTTGCTGCGGCGCTCGTCACCCGCGGCGCTGCGCCACGTGCGCCGGCGACGTCGCGCCCTAACGTGCGCGTCGTGCTGGATCTCGATGTGCATCTGGGCGGTCAGCGCCCCTTTGGTTACAACTACTGGCCGCTGGCCGAGGACGATCCCGGTGTGGAGATCCCACGGGAGTCGATCAGGCTCGTCTCACCCGACGGTGCGCTCGTGCGTGGGCTGCTGTGGACCCCGCCGAACGGCACGCCGTGGAAGACGGCGGTGATCCTCAGCCACCCGCGCGGCGACTTCAGCGTGCACTACGCCTGCCCGTTGCTCGCCGCGGCCGGCTACGCGGTCCTCGGGTTCGGGACGAGGTACCAGAACAACGACACCGACTGCCTGCACGAGAACTGCATCACCGACGTGAAGACCGTGCACGACGAGATGAAGCGCCGCGGTGCGGAGGCCGTCGTGCTGCTCGGCAACTCCGGTGGCGGCAGCCTGATGGCGATGGCCCACGCCGAGCTCGGCATCGGCGACGGCTGGATCGGGATGGCGGCGCACCCCGGCGAAGGGGTGTTCATGAACCAGGTGATCGACCCGAGCGTCGCCGACGAGAACGATCCGTTCGCGACCGTGCCCGAGCTGGACATGTACCACCCCGACAACGGTTGGCGCCCGTGGCCCGAACCGTGCTCGTACGACCCGGACTGGGTCGCGCGCTACCGCGCCGCGCAGGTGCAGCGGG
>JAODBQ010000459.1 GCA_025464045.1 Ilumatobacteraceae bacterium | reverse complement strand
GCCGCATCAACACCTCCTGGGCAACGGTCGCGGCGAGCACGCCGTCGGCTCGGAACACGTGCCCGGTGGCCAACCCGCGGCCGCCCACATATCCGTGCGCACTGAACTCGTACAGGTGCCATTCGTCGACTCGGATCGGGCGATGGAACCAGATCGTGTGGTCGAGGCTCGCGCCATAGAAGTCCTCCTCGACATCCGCGGTCGGCAACTCGAGCCGAAGGATCTCCCGCACCGAGTCGAACGGGAGGTCGTCGCTGAGGTACGCGACCCAGCACCGGTGCTGCAGCTGCGCGTCGCCGACGTCGCCGTTCACCCGCATCCACGCCGCCATCGCACCGGCGCCGGCGGCCGCTCCGGCGACCTGGTGCAGCTGTTCGACGGGGATCGAGCGGCGTTCGAACGCGTCCGTCCACGACGAGCCGAGGAGCTCGTTCGGCTGCGGCAGCCCGGCCGGCAGGTGCACGGTCTGCACGTCGGGCGATGGCTCGGGCCGTTGGAAGCTGGCCTCCAGGTTGAGGATCGCTCCGATCGCCTGGCGGGCGACGACCCGTCGGGTGGCGAAGCTCCTGCCGTTGCGGATCCGGTCGACCTCGTAGCGCACCGGTTCGGTGTGGTCGCCACGACGGATGAAGTAGGCCCGCAGCGAGTGCACGTCCAGCGCCTCGTCCACCGTGGAGGCGGCCGCGCGCAGTGACTGCCCGACGATCTGCCCGCCGTACAGGCCACCCCACGGATATTGCGGGCCGGTGCCGACGAACGTATCGGGCCCGTGCAATTCCAATTCGAACAATCGATCGAAGCTCACTCAGAGACTGTAATGAATGCGAAGAACAAGAGAACTATGCTCGTCATCGTGGCAAAGCGAGGACCGAAGAGCCCGATGACCGACGAGCACAAAGCTGCGCTCGCCATGGGTCGACGTGAGGGCAAAGCGGTGCGCGACTACCTCGAAGCGCTCCAGGCCCACAAGCCGAAGCGGGGCCGCAAGCGGACCCCGGAATCCATCCGCAAGCGTCTGCACGAGATCGATCTCGAGATCGTCGACGCCGAGCCGGTCCGCCAGCTCCGACTCACCCAGGATCGCCTCGATCTGCAGGCCGAGCTCGCCACCGCCGGTGCCGGGGTCAACCTGCCGCGACTCGAGGCCGAGTTCGTCGAAGTCGCCAAGAAGTACGCCGACCGCAACCGCATCTCATACCAGGCGTGGCGTCAGATCGGGGTGGACGCGGCGATCCTGAAGAAGGCCGGCATCCACCGCGGCGACTGACCGCGACAGCGCTGCGCACCGCAGCGGCGCACGTTCACCCGAGCGAGCTCGCTGCAGCGGATGCACCCGGCGACTCGGATGCGGCGCGGGACGTGCGGATCGCCGCGGGCTCGAACGGCGAGCAGAACATCGCCGCCATCAGCTCGTAGCTCGTTGCCACAGGGTCGATGCCATCCACGCTCCACGCGACGAGCGACGCGCGGACGACGCCGAGGCTGGCGTTGGCCACCGCATTGGCGCGGACCCGAGACGCCACCGACCCGCCCCAGCTGTCGATCAGGAAGTCGACCACGACGCGTTCGTAGTCCCGGTCGGTGCGGGCGTCCTCGTCCTGCAGCGCGGACACCCTGGCGAGCAGGCCGTAGCGGATCCGGCGCATCGGGATGTTCGTATCGAGACCGGTGGCCATCACCGTCACCAGGTGTGGGAGCGGGTTGTGGTGCGCCGCGCCGGGACCGAGCCGGGCGCGGAACGCCTCGACGCGCTCACGATGATCCGGGAACGCGGCAGCCGCCTTCGTGGCGAAGTGGAGGAAGAACGTCCGTTGGCTGACTCCCGCTGCGGCGACGATCTGCTCGACGGTCGTGTCGTCGAAGCCCTGCTCGTCGAACAGCCGGATCGCGTGCTCGGCGAGCGTCCGTCTGGTCCGCTGGCGCTGCTGCTCGCGCTGGTTCATCTCGGCTCCCCCGCTCGTCGCGTCACGGCGCGGTCAACAGTATGCGCGGCCCTTGACGCCCGCCGACGGCTGCGATCTACTGCACGCACTGCACCCGAACCGTTCGTGGCGGGTGCACATCGCGAGGGGGCGTCACATGGTCGGTCGTCATCGAGTTCGGTCCTGGCGTGTCGCCCTGTCGATCGGCCTGGCCGCGTCGCTGGGCGTGGCGGCGTGCAGCAGCGACAGCAAGACCGCTGTCCCGGCCACCAGCGGTGCCGCCACGACGGCCGCCGGGGCGAGCACGACCGCCGCAACGACGACCGGCGCGAGCACGGGCGCATCGACGGGCGGCACCACGGGCGCCTCGACCGGCGGCAGCACCGCCCCGGCGGGTGGCAGCAGCGACCAGGCACTGGTGATCGCGCGGGACATGGACGTCAACTCGCTCGATCCGCAGCGCGCCTACTGCGACACGTGCCAGATCTTCATGACCGCCGTCTACGAGACGCTGATCGGCCTGGACGCGAAGGACAACACGACGCTGATCCCGCGCCTCGCCACCAAGTGGACATCGAACACCGACCAGACGGAGTTCACGTTCGACCTCGATCCACGGGCGAAGTTCGCCGACGGCACCCCGGTCACCAGCGCCGACGTGAAGTTCTCGTGGGAGCGGCTGCAGGGTTTGAAGGGCGCCAGCTCGTACCTCGTCAGCCTGATCAAGACGATCGACGCCACCGACCCCGAGGTCGTCAAGGTCACGCTGAGCGCCGCCGATTCGGCGTTCTTCGCCCAGGTCAACGCCAGCTACCTCGGGATCGTCAACAGCAAGGCGGCGATGGCCCAAGGGGCGACCGCCGACCCGACGACCGACAAGGCCGAGCCGTGGTTCCTCGCCAACTCGGCCGGGAGCGGGCCGTTCACGCTGGAGGGCTACACGTCCGGCAGCGAGCTGCGCCTCAAGCGCAACGACGCCTACTGGGGGACGAAGGCCAACTTCCCGGAAGTCATCATGAAGCAGACCCAGGGTGCGGTCGAGCAGCGCCAGCAGCTCGAGGAGGGCTCCGTCGACATCGCCATGCAGATCTCCAACGACGTCGCCACCGGCATGTCCGACAAGGACGTGGTGGTCAAGAAGGTGCCGAGCTTCAACTACGTCTACCTCGCCCTCAGCCCCGGCGCGAAGGGCGGCGAGGCGTTGACCCCCGACGTCCGCAAGGCGATCCGTGAGGCACTGGACTACCCGCACCTCCTCGACGTCACCGTCGGCGGTGCCGGCCGGTCGCAACCGTCGCCGATCCCCAACGGGTTCGCCGGCACCACTGGGCTTCCTGGTCCCGTGCAGAACCTGGACGATGCCAAGCAGCTCCTCGCCGCGTCCGGGGCGAAGGACCTCACCTTCGACGCCACCTTCCCGACGTTCAACGTCTACGGCGTCGACTTCAGCACGGCGATGCAGGAGGTCCAGACCGAGCTCAAGGCCGTCGGCGTCACCCTCAACCTCAACCCCGTCGAGGTCTCGGTGTGGGCGGACAAGATCAACAAGGACGGCATCCCGGTGACGATGCTGTACTTCGCCCCGGACCACACCGACTCCAGCCAGTACGTGCAGTACTTCGGGCTCGTACCGGACTCGCAGTGGACGACCTGGACGAAGCAGCCCAACGTGCAGAGCGAGAGCGATCTGCTCACCAAGGCCTTCGCCACCCAGGACCCCGCCGCTCGTGACGGGATCTACAAGCAGTTGGCACAGGCGATGATCGACGACCAGGTGATCATCCCGATCGTCAACCCGGACCTGTTCCTCGCCAGCCGGGCGAACATCACCGGCATGCACTACAGCGCCTGCTGCAACCTCGACCTGGCCTTGCTCGGCAAGAGCTGACCTGCCAGGACCTGACCGAAAACGTGACCGAGACGTGACCCCGACGCCGACGCCGACCCCGACGCCGACCCCAACGGTGCCGACGGCAGGCGGATGAAGCGCTACCTCGTGCGGCGGATCGCGGTGATCCCGTTCCTCATGTTGGGGATCATCACCATGGTGTTCATCGTCTCGCGGTTGACGCCGGCGGATCCGCTGGTGTCGATCGTGGGGGCCAGGAACCTCAACAACCCGACCATCGTCGCCGCCGCCAAAGCCAGGTGGGGGCTGGATCAGAGCATCCCGATCCAGTACCTCAAGTACATGAAGAACGTGTTCCAAGGCGACCTGGGAACGTCGTTCACGACCCGCAAGCCCGTCCTGCACGACCTGTGGGACCGGCTCCCGGCGACGCTGGAGCTGACCTCGTTCGCGCTCGTCATCGGTGTCGTCGGCGGCGTCGGCCTCGGCGTGCTGGCGGCACGGCACCGCAACACGATCATCGACCACGTCGCCCGCTTCTTCGCGCTGCTCGGTTCGTCGCTGCCGGCGTTCTGGGCCGGTCTGCTCGGCCTGTACGTCCTGTACTCGCGGCTCGAGTGGTTGCCCGGTCCTGGCCGGCTCGATCCCCGGGCGGACCCACCGGCGCGGATCACCGGGTTCTTCACGGTCGATGCGCTGCTGCACGGGGACATGAGCACGTTCTGGTCCGCGCTGCGGCACCTGATCCTGCCGGCGTGCGTGCTCGGCTGGGGTGTGATCGGCATCGTCTCGCGCCTCGTCAGGGCGAGCCTGCTCGACGAGTTCTCGATGGAGTACGTGCGCGTCGCGCGTGCGATGGGTCTGCGCGAACGCACGGTCGTCAACAACCATGCGCTGCGCAACGCGCTGCTGCCGACGATCACGATCGTCGGCTTCTCGTTCGCCTACCTGATCACCGGCGCGGTCCTCACCGAGATCGTGTTCTCGTGGCCGGGCCTCGGCAGCTACGCGGTCGAGGCGTCGCGCAAGCTCGACTTCCCCGCCGTCATCGGCGTGTCCGCGCTCGGTGGGTTGGCGTTCCTGCTCACCAACCTGATCACCGACATCGCCTACGCCATCGCCGACCCACGGATCCGGTTGTCGTGACGGCTCTCCCGCCCATCGCACTGCCGGTGGTGGTCGAACCGCGCACCCGACGCGGCCGCGGCCGGCGACCGGCGTGGCGCCGCGGGCCGGCCCTCGTCGGGCTCGTCGTGCTCGCGCTGTGGGTGCTGGTGGCGCTGACCCTGCCGTTGTGGACGCCCTTCGGACCGCTCGATCCGGTCGACAAGCGGCTGCTCTCCCCGAACGCGCACCACTGGCTGGGCACCGACGCGCTCGGTCGCGACGTGTTCACGCGCGTGCTGTGGGGCGCACGCACCTCGCTGCCGGTGGCGGCGATCGTGATCCTCGCCGCGGTGATCATCGGCACGATCATCGGTGCCGTGTCCGGCTTCTTCGGCGGATGGATCGACGCGGTCCTGATGCGCTTCGTCGACATCACCATGGCCTTCCCGCCGATCCTGTTGGCGATGGCGATCACGGCGTCGCTCGGTCCCAGCATCCGCAACGCGGTGATCGCGATGATCCTGGTGTGGTGGCCGATCTACGCGCGACTGCTGCGCGCCCAGGTGATCGCCGTGCGCCAACGCGACTTCGTCGACTCCGCGGTCGCCATCGGGGCGTCGCGCTGGTTGATCCTGCGCCGGTACGTGCTGCCGATGTCGTACACGCCGGTCCTCGTCAACGCGACGATGGACTTCGGCCAGGTCGTGCTGCTCGTCGCCTCGCTGAGCTTCATCGGGCTCGGTGCCCGGCCGCCCTCGCCAGAGTGGGGGGCGATGATCACGGAGGGCGCGACGAACTTCTACCAGTGGTGGATCGCGGCCGGCCCTGGACTTGCCATCCTGTTGGTCGTGCTGGCCTTCAACTTCGTCGGCGACGGGCTGCGCGACACGTTCGACGTTCGGGACGACTCGTGATCGAGCAGGCCGTCGCGCCCGTCCCCACCGGCGCGCCGACGGCGGAGCCGATCCTGCGGCTGCGCGATCTGCGCGTCACCTTCGACACCGTCGGCGGGCCGGCCCGGGCGGTGCGCGGCGTGAGCCTCGACGTGTTCCCGGGCGAGGCCGTTGCCGTCGTCGGCGAGTCGGGCTCGGGCAAGAGCGTGACGATGCTCGCCACGCTCGGACTGCTCCGCGGCGCTGCGGTGTCGGGCTCGGCGACCTACCGCGGCACCGAGCTCATCGGGCTCGCGCCGTCGCGCCTGCGCCACGTGCGCGGCGCCAAGATCTCGATGGTCTTCCAGGATCCGATGACGTCGCTCAACCCGGTGCTCACCGTCGGTCGCCAGCTCGACATGGTGATGCGCGCCCACAACCCGGACATGTCGAAGAAGGCGACGCGCGCACGTGCCGTCGACCTGCTCGACCAGGTGGCGATCGCGCAGGCCGCGCGGCGCTGCGACGCCTACCCGCACGAGCTCTCGGGCGGGATGCGCCAGCGAGTGATGATCGCGATGGCGATCGCCAACGAGCCCGAGGTGCTCATCGCCGACGAGCCGACGACCGCCCTCGACGTCACCGTCCAGGCGCAGATCATGGACCTCCTCGGCCGCCTGCAGCGCGAGCGGCAGCTGTCGCTCGTGCTGATCACCCACGACCTCGGCGTCGTCGCCGGAGCAGCCGACCGGCTCGCGGTGATGTACGCCGGCAAGCTCGTCGAGCACGGCACGGTCCCGTCGGTGTTCGCCGAACCCGGGCACCCGTACACCCGCGGGCTGCTCGCCTGCCTGCCCCGCCTCGACCGGCGCGGCGAGATGCAGGCGGCCATCCCGGGCATCCCGCCCTCACCGCTGTCGCTCCCGCCCGGCTGCCCGTTCGCGCCGCGCTGCCCCGACGCGGTCACCGCGTGCACCGAACACGAGCCGGTGCTGGTCCGCACCGCGACGAGCACGATCGCCTGCTCCGTGCACGCCCCGGCAGCCGTCGTGCGATGATCGATCCGGCGACGACCGAGCCGGCGACGAGCGACCCGTTCGTCGTGGCGCGCCCCGACGCGTCGGCGGAGCCGATCCTCAGCGTGCGTCACCTCGTCAAGGAGTTCCGGGTCCGCGAGCGCAGTCGCCACGCCGTGGTGCACGCGGTCAGCGACGTCAGCTTCGACGTGCTCGCCGGCCAGACCCTTGCGCTCGTCGGCGAGTCCGGCTGCGGCAAGTCGACGACCGGACGCTGCATCCTGCGCCTCACCGAACCGACGTCGGGCCAGGTCGTGTTCCGCGGCCAGGACCTCGTGACCCTCGGCGCCAAGGAGATGCGCGCCGCCCGCCGGCATCTGCAGATCGTGTTCCAGGACCCGCAGGCGTCGCTGCACCCGCGGATGACCGTGCGCCGGATGCTCGCCGAACCGATGAAGGTGCACGGCGAGCCGCCCGACCGCGTCGTCGCGCGCGTCGACGAGCTGATCTCGCTCGTGCAGCTGCGACCGGAGCACCTCGACCGCTACCCGCACGAGTTCTCCGGCGGTCAGCGCCAGCGCGTCGGCATCGCCCGCGCGCTGGCCATCTCGCCGGCCTTGCTGGTGCTCGACGAACCGGTCAGCGCACTCGACGTGAGCATCCAGGCGGAGGTGGTCCGGCTGCTCGCCGACCTCCGCACCCGGCTGCACCTCGCGTACATCTTCATCGCCCACGACCTGGCCGTCGTGCGCCAGATCGCCGACCGGGTGGCGGTGATGTACCTCGGCAAGATCGTCGAGATCGGCGCGGCCGACCACGTCTACGACACGCCGCAACACCCCTACACGCAGGCCCTGCTGTCGGCGGTGCCCATCCCCGACCCGGCGGTGCAGGAGTCCCGGCGGCGGATCGTGCTGTCCGGCGAGCTGCCCAGCCCGATCGATCCACCGTCCGGCTGCCGCTTCCGCACGCGCTGCTGGCGCGCCGAGCAGCGCTGCACCGACGTCGAACCCGTGCTTGCCAGGACCGGCCTCGGCAGCGATCATCAGGTCGCCTGCCACTTCCCGGGCGACTTCGGCGACGCGCCGAGCCACCTCGAGCCGGCACCAACGTTCGACGCGGAGGCCGGCTCGTGAGCGGTCACGTCGTTGCGATCGATCTCGGAACCACCGGGCTCAAGGTCGCGATCGTCGATCCCGAGGGCACCGTACGCGGCCACGCGGGCGAGACGCTGCCGCTGGTGTTCGGCAACGACGGTTCGGCCGAGCAGGACGCCGAACGATGGTGGGACGCGCTGGCGCGCTGCGTCCGTCGGGCACTTGCCGCGGCCGGCGTCGCCGGAACGGACGTGGCGATGCTGGCCGTCACCACCCAGTACTCCAGCACGGTCGCGATCGACGCTGCCGGCGTGCCGCTCGCCAGCACGGTGATGTGGATGGACGGGCGCGCCGTCCGCCACAGCCCGTTCGCCGGCGATCCCGAACGGGCGCGCCGGTGGGTCGAGATCCACCACGTCTCGCCGCCGCCCGGCGGCCGGCCGGGGCAGGTGGCGTTCGTGCGCGCCGAGTGGCCGGACGTCTACGCCGCCGCGGCCGCGCTCGTCGAGCCGGTCGACGCGATCTGCGCGCGGCTCACCGGCAGGGTCACCGCCACGCAGAACACCGTGTTCCCGTTGGGCGTCATCGACGACTCGACGTGGAACGTGACCGAGTACGACCCGACGCTCGTCGAGCTCGCGGGTCTCGACATCGACAAGCTGCCGCCGCTGGTCGCCCTCGGCGAACCGCGCGGCACGATCACCCGCCATGCGGCCGACCACCTCGGCGTCGCGGCGACCGCGCTGGTGATGGGCGGGACGATCGACTCGGTCACCTCGGCGATCGGCACCGGTGCCCGTCAGCCGGCACGCTGCGGTCTGATCATCGGCACGACCTCGGTCGTCGCCACGCACGTGTCCAGCCATCGCCACGACCGCGAGCACGGCCTGTTCACCGCGCCGAGCCCGCTGCCGAACAGCTGGTTCATCGTCGCCGAGAACGGTGTCGGCGGCAAGGCGCTGGACGTGCTCGTGCGCAACCTGATCTACCCCGACGACGGCCTCGGGGTGCCCATGCCCGTCGACGCGTTCGATCGGGTCACTGCCGCCGCGGCCCACGTACCGGCCGGCGCGAACGGTGTGCTGTTCCTGCCGTGGCTCGTCGGTTCGATGGCGCCATGCTTCGATCGGCGGCTGCGCGGCGGCTTCGTCAACCTCGGGCTGACCACCGAACGCACCGACCTCGTGCGCGCCGTGCTCGAGGGCGTCGCGCTCAACGCGGCCTGGCTGATCCCGTACGTGACCGCGCTCGCCGGCTCCCAGGACCACTCGATCACGCTCGGCGGCGGCGGCGCGGCCACGCCCCTGTGGGGCCAGATCCTCGCCGACATCACCGGCGCCGAGGTCCGTCGGCTGGCGAACCCGCAGACCACGAACGCCCACGGCGCCGGCCTGCTCGCGCTCGTCGAGTCCGGGCGGATGTCGTGGGCAGACGCCGATTCGGCGCTCGCGGTGCAGCAGGTCCACGATCCGGACCCGGACAACGCCACGTTGTACCAGCAGTTGCTCGCCGGGTTCATCGACTTCCACGGACGCGCCGGTCCGTTCTTCCACACCCTCAACACCCCGTCGCCACCACCGGCGACGACTGCCACCACGGAGGCAACCTCATGAGCCATCCCGGACGCCCCAACGTCTCCCTGCACCCGTACGCCGGCCGGTTCGACGTGCACCGAGGGTTGCCCGACCACGGCATCTCCCGAGACCAGATCCTCGGCGAGATCGCCCAGATGTCGAAGGAGGAGGACGCCAAGGGCGACTCCGGCCGGGTCAGCGGCTCGATCTACTCCGGGGACCACGAGCACTACGGGTTCCTCACCGAGGCCTACGGCCACTTCGCCCACGCCAACGTGCTCCAGCGTGACATGTACCCGAGCGCGACGAAGATGGAGTCGGAGATCATCGCGATGACCGCCGCGATGCTCCACGGCGACGAGGACACCGGCGGACTGATCACGTCCGGCGGCACGGAGAGCCTCGTCACGGCGATGCTGACGTACCGCGAGTGGGGGCGCAAGCAGCGGGGGATCGAACATCCGCAGGTGATCATGCCGGTCACCGGGCATCCGGCGATGAACAAGGCGTTCCACTACTTCGGCATCGAGCTGATCAGCGCCCCGGTCACCGACGAGTTCGTCGTCGACCTCGACTTCGTGCGCGACCACATCACGCCGAACACGGTCGCGCTGGTCGGGACGGCCGGGACGTACCCGCACGGCCTGATCGACCCGATCACCGAGCTCGGCGAGATCGCCCTCGAGCACGAGATCGGGCTGCACGTCGACGGCTGCCTCGGCGGGTTCATCCTCGCCTGGGCGGAGGACTGCGGCTACCACCCGACACCGTTCGACCTGCGCGTGGCCGGCGTGACGTCGATGTCCGCCGACACCCACAAGTACGGCTATGCGCTGAAGGGCAGCTCGGTGCTGCTGTTCCGCCCGAAGTCGCTGCGACGCGAGCAGTACTTCATCGTCCGTGGTTGGCCGGGCGGGATCTACTCCTCACCGAGCATGGGCGGGAGCCGTTCGGGGGGCCTGATCTCGGCGACGTGGGCATCGATGCTGGCGCTCGGCAAGGACGGCTACCGCACGATCGCCGCCGACATCTTCGCGACGGCGGGCAAGGTCAAGGACGCGGTGCGCGCCCACCCGGAGCTGTCGCTGATCGGCGACTCGCTGTTCAACATCGCCTTCCGAGCCGATCCCGCGGGCACCGCGTCGGCCGACGGTGGGCCGATCGACATCTTCCACGTCAACGACTCACTGGCGTCGAACGGCTGGCGGATGAACGGTCTGCAGAACCCGCCCGCGCTGCACTTCTGCATCACCCGCCCGAACACCCAGGAGGGCATCGCCGAGGCGTTCGCGACCGACCTCGCGACCGCCGTCGGGTACGCCAAGGAGCCGCCGCAGCCGATGCCGCGCAGCGGGGCGATGTACGGCGCCGGTGGACAGGTCCCCGACATCGACAAGCTCACGACCGGCCTGATGAACTACCTCGACGCCACCCACGAGGTCGGCCCCGACGCCCCCTGAGGTGCCGCCGGCACGGTCTCGCGGAGCGGGCCCGAGCGTCAGCCGGCGAGGCGGGCGACGGCGGCGGCGAACTCGGCGATCGTGTCGGCGATGATCTCGGCAACGGGGCGGACCGACGCGATCCGCCCGGCGACCTCACCGGACAGCGCGATCGCGGCGTTCATGTCGCCGCCGAAGTACAGCGCCTGCGGGTCGCCGAAGTCGGCGAACACGTTGTGCTCGGCATGGACCAGTGCCGTGGTGCGGTCGGTCCGCAGAGCGCGCAGTGCGGGTGAGTGCCGCTGGTTGAGGAACAGGGTGTCGGTCTCGGCGGCGTCGACGATCGCCTGCTTCCAGTTCGCGTGGACCGGCGATTCGGTGGCCGACACCATGCGCGTCCCCATCTGCACTCCCTCCGCGCCCATCGCGAACGCGGCGGCCATCGTCGCTCCGTCGCAGATGCCACCGGCGGCGATGATCGGTACGTCGACCCGCGACCGCACGAGCGGGAGCAGGACCATCGTCGACACCGGGGTCGGGCTCTTGAACCCGCCGCCCTCGCCGCCCTCGACGACGAGCCCGTCGACGCCTGCGTCCACCGCCTTCAGGGCCGCGGCGAGCGTCGGCACGACGTGGTAGACGGTGAGGCCGGCAGCCTTGAGCACGCTCGTGTACTTCGTCGGTGATCCCGCCGAGGTCGTGACGAACTTGATGCCCTGGTCGATGACGAACTCGGCGATCGCCGGGTCACGCACGAACGCCTGGGCGATGTTGACGCCGAACGGCCGATCGGTGAGGTCGCGCATCTTGCGGATCTCGTCCTTGACGGCGTCGAGCTCTCCCGACGAGGTCTCGATGATCCCCATCCCGCCGGCGTTGGAGACGGCCGACGCCAGCTGCGACCGGGCGATCCAGCCCATGGGCGCCTGGACGATCGGGTATTTGACGCCGAGCAGCTCGGTGAGGCGGTTGTTCATGGGCGGTCTCCCTGGCGGGAGACTATCAGGCGGGCGCCGCGGCGGAACCCAAGCCGAGCTTGCCGGCGACCTCTTCGCCGATCGCCAGCGACGAGGTGAGGCCGGGGCTCTCGATGCCGAACAGGGCGACAAGGCCGGCTAGGCCATGACGCTCGGCGCCGTCGATGCGGAAGTCGGGCTGCGGCTCGTCCGGGCCATGCAGCTTGGGGCGGATGCCGGCGTAGTCGGGGCTGAGCGCACCCTCCGGCAGGCCGGGCCAGAACTTGCGGATGTAGCTGGCGAAAGAGCCTGCCGCGGCCGGATCGACGCTGTAGTCCAGCGCGTCAACGAAGATCAGGTCCGGCCCGAACACCGCCTGGCCGCCCAGGTCGCGGCGGTAGTGGGTGCCCAGCGCCCCATGGATCGGCGGCGGATAGATCAGGTGGGCGAAGGGCGCCTTCCCCTGCAGCCGGAAATAGCGGCCCTTGCCGTAGTGTCCGGGCGGGATCTGGTCGGCCGGGAAGCCTTCGATGGTTCCAGCCACCT
>JAODBQ010000446.1 GCA_025464045.1 Ilumatobacteraceae bacterium | reverse complement strand
CGCCACGGTCGTGAGGTGGTTGGCGAAGTCGGCGGCGAGGAGGCCAGCCATCTCGGGGGAGTGGGTCCGCAGCTCGAGCAGCGCCGGCAGGCTCCGTGCCCAGTCGGGCGCGGACAGGGCTGCGATGGCGCGGTCCATCCACCAACGCAGTGCCGCCTCGAACCCGGCGTGGGGGTCGACCGGCATCTGCGGCGGCACGTTGGACCGCATCACGTCGAGCAGGAGCTCCGGCACGGAGCTCCAGTGCCGGTAGAGCGTGGACTTCGCCACGCCGGAGCGCTCGGCGACGGCGTCGGCCGTCACACCGCGCACGCCTGCCTCGACGAGCAGCTCCGTGGCCGCGGCGAGCATCCTCGTCCGGCTGCGCGCGACGCGCGGGTCCGCGTCGGACGCGCTCGGCGGCGGTGGCGCGTTGGTCATATGAACGCTACGATACTGTTTCGTTGCATAAGTCCCCCCAGCGAAGGAGCTCCGTGCACTCATCCACCCCCGCGCTGCGTGCCGACGGCGTACTGACCCACGACAAGCGCGCACAGCGCAACATCATGATCGCGATGATCACGGCGCTCGTCGCCGTCCTCGCCGCGATGTCGGGTCTCAACGTCGCCCAGCAGCAGATGGCCGTCGGTCTCGGTGCCTCCCAGGGCGACGTGCTGTGGATCATCAACGCCTACACCGTCGCGCTCGCGGCCCTGCTGCTGCCGGTCGGGGCGATCGGTGACCGGTACGGCCGCAAGACCGTGCTCCTCGCCGGCCTGGCGGTGTTCGGCATCGCCACCCTCGGATCACTGCTGGCGACGACGACGACGGTGATGATCGTCGCCCGCGTCGCCGCCGGTGCGGGAGCAGCGATGATCATGCCGGTCACCTTGTCGATCATCACGTCGAGCTTCCCGCCCGAGGACAGGGGCAAGGCGATCGGCATCTGGGCCGCGTTCGCAGGGGGCGGCAGCATGATCGCGATGTTCGTGTCGGCGTTCATGATCGACGTGCTCACCTGGCGCTGGGTCTTCGCGCTTCCTCTCGTCCTCATCGCCGTGTCGGCGGTGACGAGCGTGCTCTACGCCCCGAACACGAAGGAGGCCAGCGGGCACCGCTTCGACACCGTTGGTTCAGTGCTCTCGGCGGTCGCCATCGGCGGCCTCGTGCTCGGCATCCACGAAGGCCCAGAGAACGGTTGGACTGCTCCGCTGACGATCGTCGCACTGGCCGTCGGCGGCGCGAGCGTGCTGCTCTTCGTGATGTGGGAGCGCCGCCAGGCCGAGCCGCTGCTCGACATCAGCGCCTTCCGCGACCGGGGTCTGGCCGCCGGGACCGTGACGCTGCTGATCGTGTTCGCCGTGATGTTCGGCGTGTTCCTCGTGCTCTTCCCCTACTTCCAGGCCGTGCTCGGCTGGACGGCGCTGAAGTCCGCTGCCGCCTTGCTGCCGATGATGCTCGTGATGATGCCGATGTCGACGATCGCCCCGAAGGTCGCGAGTCGGATCGGCCGGCGCAGCACGATGACCGCCGGGGTCGCGATCTTCGCCTCCGGCCTCGCGCTGATGGCCCTGCGGGCCTCGGTGGAAGGCGGCTACACGTCGGTCCTGCCCGGGCTGATCGTGATCGGGCTGGGGATGGGGCTGACCATGACCCCCGCCACGGAGGCGATCACCGAGACGCTCCCGCTCGAGAAGCAGGGCGTCGCCTCGGCACTCAACGACGCCTCGCGCGAGCTCGGTGGGGCCGTCGGCATCGCCCTCCTCGGTTCGGTGCTCACCGCCGGATACCGATCGGCCATCCAGCCGGCTCTCGCCGGCCTCCCGACCGAGTTGGCACACCCGGCCAGCGAAGGCATCGGCACCGCGCTGGCCGTCGCCGCGAGAGCCGGCGACCAGGGGCCGGCGATCGTCGACGCCGCCAAGCACGCGTTCGTCGACGGCTGGACGCAGTCGATGTGGCTCGGTGTCGCTATGGCCGCGGCCGCGCTCGTGTACGTGATCGTGCGCGGTCCGCTCCCGTCGACCACATCTCAGCCGGCGGAGGCGAACGACCTCGTCAACGTCGGCTGACGGTGAGAACGGGTGCGGCCTGCGATCGCTCGTCGCGGACGTCGAGCCCGAAGGGTCGTGGCGCTATCGCTGCTCGCCGTCGGCGTGCGTGACGACGGTGGGGTCGGCGACACCCGAGCGCAACAGCCACTGGAAGTAGTGCCACCCGGCGTGGTGCGATCCGACGCCTCGACCCGCGGCCGACGCCGCCTCGTGACCGATCGGCACGGCGCCTGGCGCTCTGAGGTGGGCTTCGCAGGTGCGCTCCATCGGGACGAAGAAGCCGACCGCTTCGTCCACCGATCGACCGACCCGTCGGGACCGACGAGGACCAGATCGTCGACGGTCACGCGGTGGAACGGCACGCCGTAACGGGCCAGCCAGAAGTGGTCGGATCGCTCCGGATCCCGTGCGGAGATGTGACCGTCGCCGAGCGATCCCCACCGCTGCGCACCGAACACGCGATAGGCAAGCGCGAGACGCGACTTGCGGTGCTCGCGCACCGCCCCCGGTTCGACGATCTCCGGCTCGTCGTCGGATGGATGCAGATCGTCGTACGGCACCGTCCGAGCGTAGATCCAGCCGAACGTGTGGCCGCGACCTCGGACCGACGCCGTCGAGCGCCCGGATCAGTCGTTGTCGAGCTTGTCGACGACGTGGTGGACGGCGTCGGCGATGCGCCCCTTCAGACCCGGTTCGTGGGCGACCTCCTCGAGCCTGGCATCGACGAGGCCCAGCGTGGCGCGGGCCGACTCGATCGGCGAGATGTGCCCGTCCTCGTTCAGGTCGTAGGCACCGACGCGATCCGCCTCCTCCGCCGCGCTCGGGTCCCCCGCGTGCGGATCCTCGATGGTGGCCTCGGTCTCGTCGTCGTTCGCCATCGCCCGAGTATGGCAGCGTCGCGGCGCGCACCGCCGTCGGACGCCTCACCACGAGCGACACAGGTGACCGCTGCCTTCATGTCGAAGTGCTCTATCGCGATCGCGGACCGACGCAGACACTGATCTGCGCCGGCCCGTGGGCCTCCTCGCCGCCCGAGGATCGTCCACGGCCGTGCGGCGGTGCCGCAAGAGCCCTGCCGGCTCTTGCGGCCCGTCGCGTGGCCTCGACGTCGCAGGCCGCCGGCGACGACGCGGGTCCGGACGACACGGTCGGCAAGGTGGCGATCGTCCAGGAGCCGCTGACGACATCACCGCCAGACGGGCGAGGGCGCGACCCGACACGTCGCGTCATCGCATCATGGACTCGACGCGCTGCATCGCTTCGATGAACTCGTCGACCATCTCGACCACGACACGGCCGGCAGGCTTGACCTCGTTCATCGAGCCGACGATCTGACCGACGAAGTAGCCGGCGAGCTTGCCGGGCCCGGAGTCGAGCGTCTTCGCGGCGCGATCGATGCGGTACGACGCTTCGGCGATCAGGATCGGCTGGAGCGGCATCGGCAGCGGGCCCGGCGACTGCGGCGACTCCCATTCGTCCGTCCACGCGCAGCGGATCTGTCGGGCCGGCTTGCCGGTGCGGCTGCGCGAGCGCAGCGTGTCCGACGACGTCGCGGCCAGGAACTTCTCCTTCACCAACGGATGGGTCTCGGCCTCTTCCGTGGTGAGCCAGATCGAACCGCACCACACGCCCTCGGCGCCGAGCGCCAGCGCGGCCGCCATCTGACGCCCACCGCCGATGCCTCCGGCAGCGAGCACGGGCACTGGGCTGACCGCGTCGACGATCTCGGGGACGAGCACCATCGTGGCGATGTCGCCGGTGTGCCCGCCCGCCTCGTAGCCCTGGGCGATGATCAGGTCGACCCCGGCAGCGACGTGGCGAACCGCGTGCGACGCCTTCCCGGCCAGCGCGGCGATCTTCACCCCGTTGGCGCGGGCGCGCTCGACCATGTCGGGCGGCGGCGAGCCGAGGGCGTTGACGATCAGCTTGATCGGGTGCGCGAAGGCGACGTCCATCAGCGGCACGGCCTGGTCGTACGACATCGGGGCGGCGTCGTCGCTCGGACTGCGCCGTCCGCCGGGCTCGCCCGGCAGCTCGGGCACGTCGTAGCGCTTGAGCATGTCGTCGAGGAAGTCCTTGTGCGCCTGGGGGATGCGGGCCTTCAGCTCGGAGCGCGGCACGCCGCCCTCGTCCTTGCCGACGTACTTGGCAGGCACGATGATGTCCACGCCGAACGGGCGGTCGCCGACCTGCTCGGCGATCCACCGCAGGTCGATGTCGAGCTCCTCCGGCGTGTGCCCGGAGGCGCCGAGCACGCCGAGCCCTCCTGCTTTGGTCACCGCCGCGACGACGTCACGGCAGTGGGTGAAGGCGAGGATCGGGAACTCGATCCCGAACATCTCGCAGACCTTGTTGTTCATGACGAACCCCCCTTGGTTGACGCCTCGAACGGACCGCTCCGCGGACGTCCAGACCCTACATTTCGGACGTCCTCAGTCCCCGAGCGGTCCCGCCCGTCATCAGATTCGTGGAGGTGCGCCGGTACGGTTCGGCGATGTCACTCGTTGAAGGTGTTGTTGCACCCGGGTGGGACGCGGTACGAGTTGCGTTCCAGGAGAACTTCGCAGATCGAGGCGAGGTCGGGGCCGGGGTGGCCGTGTTCCATCGTGGTCGGCCCGTGGTCGATCTGACCGGCGGGTACCGGGATCGTGGCCGGACCGTGCCGTACGGGCCGGACGCGTTGCAGCTCGTGTTCTCCACGACGAAGGGGGTCGTGGCAGCGTGCGTCGCGCTGTGCGTGCAGCGCGGCTGGCTGGACCCTGCCGCTCCGGTGCAGACGCTGTGGCCGCAACTGCCTGCCGCAGTCACCGTCGAGCAGCTGATGAGCCACCAGGCCGGGCTGATCACCATCGAGCCCTCCCTCACGCTCGAGGAGTGCCTCGACTGGGACACCGCGGTCGGCGCGCTCGAACGCACCGTCCCGGACTGGGAGCCGGGAACACGTCACGGCTACCACGCGATCACGTACGGGTGGTTGGCCGGCGAGCTCGTCCGTCGGGCGGATCCCGCGCATCGGTCGCTCGGCACGTTCCTCGCCGAGGAGATCTCCGCGCCGCTCGGCCTCGATCTGTGGATCGGGTTGCCGGCCAACGAGGAGCCCAGGGTCGCCCGGCTGCTGGGGGCGCCGGCCCCGACCGATCCCGTGGAGCTCGCCCAGATCGCGGAGCGGATGGGCCCCGGAACGCGAGGCGCTCGCGCGCTCACCGTCAGCGGCGCGTTCGCGATGGCGGGCAGGGGCCTCCCGTGGAACAAGCCCGAGGTGCGGGCCGCCGAGCTCGGTGGTGCGAACGCCATCACGAACGCGCACAGCCTGGCGAAGCTGTACGGGGCGATGGTTGCCGAGGTCGACGGTGTGCGCCTGCTCGACGCCGACACCGTCGATGCCGTCCGGCGGGCGAGGGTGAGCGGCACCGAGGCGTGCATGGGCGTGGAGATGACCTTCGGCCTCGGGTTCATGCTGGACAACGAGTTCAACCCGCTCCTCGCCGCTGGTTCCTTCGGTCACCCCGGCGCCGGCGGATCGCTCGGCTTCGCCGATCCCGACAGCGGCATCGGCTTCGGCTACGTGATGAACCAGATGCACGGTGGTCTCGCCGCCGATCCACGACCTGCGGCGCTGATCGACGCCGTGCGCCGCTGCATCTGAACCGCCCGGCGCGCTCACATCACCGACGCGAGCCACGGCGCCTGACTCGCTGCGCTCGCCCGTGGGTAGGCGATGGAGATGAGACGTCGGCATCATGACCAACGTGCTGTGATCCGCGCCAGCAGGACCGGAGGCCGCCTGCGTGCTTGACTCCGTCGTCTTCTGGAACGAACCGAACAACAAGTCGCACTGGGACTTCGAGAACCTGGATCCGGAGTGGCGGATCTTCAGCGAGATGGTGCAGCTCGCGGGCGCCGCGGTCCACGCCGAGAACCCGACGGTGACGCGGCTGCTCGGCGGCATCGCCCCGATCGATCCGCACTTCGTGCTGCGGATGCAGGCTCACGGCACGCTCGCCGCGATCGATGCGGTGGGCGTCCACGGTTTCCCGCTCGACTGGAACCACTGGCAGATCGACGAGTGGCCGGCGCGCCTCGCCGAGATCCAGGCGCTCGTCGACGTGCCGGTGTGGGTCTCCGAGGTCGGGGTGTCCTCCTTCGGTGCAGAGGAGGTGCAGGAGTTCGGCGTCGAACGCACGGCCGAGCTGCTGATCGGACGGGCCCCGCGCATCCACTGGTACTCGTTGTTCGATCTGCCCCGCGCTTGGCCGGCAACCACCCGCCACCGCGAGGCAGAGGGCTCGTCGTACTACCGCCACTTCCACCTCGGCCTGATCCGCGAGGACGGCACCCCCAAGCGCGCCTTGCGCGCCTTCGCCGGGCACACGCCGGAGCTGGGCATCTGCCAGTGGTTCCACTACGAGGACCATCGCCTCGACGACGCGGTGCGATGGCTGCGCACGCTCGGCGTCACCCACATCCGCACGGGACTCAGCTGGGCGGACAGCTTCCGCCCCGACGCGCTCGCCTGGTTCGACCGCCAGATGCGTGCCCTCGAGGAGTTCCAGGTCACCGCGACGTTCTGCTTCACGCCCGAGCACCTGGGCATCGAGGCGCACCACACGAGTCCGCCGCGTGACATCGAACGCTTCGCCGACTTCTGCGCGCAGATGGTGCGCCGCTACGCACCGGGCGACACGGTGCACGCCTCGAAGCGGACGGCGCGGACCGCCACGCGATGACAGCACCGCCGCGGCTGGGTGGTGTCTCGCCGGACCAGTTCCGTCAGAACGTCGCGGTGAGGTCAGCGACGTCCAGCAACGCGGCGAGCTGCCCGCGGTAGCGGCCTGCTGCAGCACGCAGCCGCGCCCGCTCGGCTCGATCGTTGGTCATCGAGGCGCACATCGTCGTCTGGCCCATCCGGAACGCGGCGTACGCGAGCTCGTGGAAGCGCAGCCAGCGCGCGGTGCGAAGCTCCGGATGCCCGACCGCC